>JASFFJ010000595.1:0-5152 GCA_050124355.1 Desulfobacterales bacterium
TGGCTTCACGGCTGGCCATCGATGTGGATACGTCTGCCGAGAAATCCTATCTTGCCATGCTGGCCGCGCGGCTGCAGCTGCCGCCGGAGTTGGTAACGGAATTGAACCGGCAGGTGGAATCCCAGATCAACAGCGACAGCTGATTTATTGCAAAATCAGAGATCAAACCATACTAGTGCGTTTGAAAATAGTCATCCAGGGTGTTATGACGATTTAAAGCTGCAATGCAAAACTGCGACAGCGGAACGGTATTCTGCCAAAAGCTCTAAGCAAAGAACTTGGCCTGGATCTCGATGGATGTCACCCCCTCAATTTCTGCTACTCTGTGCTTCAAAAACAGGATATCAGAGGGGTGATCGAGGTTGATACGAATAAACACATTGCCTGTCTCGACGGTGACAGCAACCTTTGCGCCTTTGAAGCGTTGATGGGTTTGGATAACCTGCATAATTTTACGCTCGACGGCTGCGTCGGTCTGCGGCAGCCGGGGTACAACACGAATCTCGTTGTCCACCTCGACGACCCCCTGGTTTTTCCAGGCAATTTTTTCGTAAAGCATTTTTTGGATATATAAACCGACCTCGCCAAACAAGACGACATTTCCATCCTCCACCACGAGATCGACTTTCGTTGCCCTTAGACGAAGCGTGTCGGCAGCATCATTTTCAATATTCTGTTTGATGAGTTCGTCGCTCAGGGCCGACGCGTGGGGGAGATAAAGCCATCCAAACGCCAATATAAGAACAAGGACTGTTAAGATCAGTTTGGTGTTAACTCTCATCTTTTAACCTCTCTGAATCTAATTTGCCACCGCATTACCTGAAGTGGTTGCGGTTCTTCAAAACATAAATGGAAAAACGCCGAATTTGCTCATTCCGGCAACAGATCGTAAAGATAGCGCATGGTGTCTGATCTTGTGACGATACCGATGACGCGGCTATTCTCAGTTACCGGAAGCCGGCCGATATCATGCTGAATCATCAAGCGGGCTGCTTGCACAGGACTGCTTCCGGGTTCAATTGTAGTGACCTTCGTGGTCATAAATGCCCTCACCGGGGCATTTAGTGCCGTGGTTTGCTTTGCTTTCCTAAAATCTCTTTTGGATATAATGCCGACAAGACTGCCACCATCAAGCACGGGTAATCCCGTGTGCCCTTTTTCAGCCAAAATATTTTGGATCTGTGCCATTTTTATGTCGGGAGATACCGTCACAACCGGATAGGACATCAGGTCGCTGATTTGAACGGCGGCTTGTTGATCGTCACTGATCAGTCCTACAATCATTTGTTCGACGGCATTCGAGTCGAGGGATTTGATTAAGGCCGAACCCGCGGCCGGATGACCACCTCCGCCCAAAGCACGCATGACTTTACCCACATCGAGTCCATTAGACCCGCTGCGGCCAATCACGATAATATTGCCACGTTCTTTTTGAACAAATATTCCAAAAGCGACATCAACATCCACAATCTCCCGATACATGCCGACCACGACTGCAAGATTATTCACATGTCTATCAATTTTTACCTGATTGAAGCTGATTTGATACGCGCCTATCCGGGTTTTCTTCGCAGAATGCAGCATTCGAGTCAAAACCTTTCTTTGGTTTTCACCATAGGGGGGCCTTAAGAATGAGGAAAGAACGCTTAGATCCGCTCCTTGCTCTAATAGATAAGCTACTGCAAGGGCATCCTCGGCTTGCGTAGCAGGAAACGTCAGGTTACCTGTGTCTTCATAAAGTCCGGCTAAAAAAAGAGTGGCTTGTATGGGAGTCAATTCGATGTTTAGTTGTTTTATATCTCGAATCAATAGGGTAATATTTGCCCCGACGGCATCTTCGCATTTCCAGGTTGCTTCTATATTCCCTTCACTCAAATGATGGTCCCACAGGAATACTTCAAGGCCCTCTTTTTCTTTCAGCAGCTCCATTTGATCGAGCCGGTCCCATCTGTTGGTGTCGACAACGATCAGACGCACCACTTTTTCTGGTACAATTCTATCCGGTAATTGTATGTCAAAAACGTCTTTGTGGATCGATAAAAAGGCCTTGACATTTGGATTGAGGCTTTTGGGCAGCACGGCAACCGCCTCGGGATACAAGATCTTCGCCGCCAATACAGAGGCTGCGGCGTCAAAGTCAGCGCCCTTGTGGGTCGTTATAATCTGCATGCTGCGATCCTTTGCTGGCAGTTAATATTATTTACAATCGTCCGTGTCCGTTCCAGCGACCTTCCCGTCGAGTTGGCATTTTTTAAAACTTTCCATTTGACTTTCCAGACCGGATGTCTGATCCACCGGCAATACGAAGGCAATTCCGGTGCCCGGTTTGTCAAACCGGCCGGCGGAATAAATGGCCTGCATGACGGTTTCGACCAGGTGTTCTTCTAATAGAAACATCACCAAATCCGTCTGGGCTTCCAGAGTGAGACCGAAAAAGGTCTTTGCTTCATGAATACCGGTGCCACGTGAAGGTATAATGGTTGACCCGGTGGCGCCGACCGCCTTGGCGGCATCCACGATGCGATCGGTCACATTGGTTTTGACGGCCGCAATAATCAATTTGAAATTCATGCTATTTCTCCTCGGTGAATCTTCGCCGCGCATGTGTCCACCAGCGGGTAAGTTGGGCATATCCCATCACCGTTATTATCGGAAACAAACTGGCAAAGGCGATCAGACCAAACCCATCCAAGGCCGGGTTTCGGCCCGGTATGGTTGCCGAAAGTCCCAGTCCCAAGGCTGCGACCAAGGGGACGGTCACGGTAGAGGTGGTTACCCCTCCGGAATCATAGGCGATGGGTATAATGGATTTGGGTGCAAAGACGGTTTGAATGACCACGATAATATATCCAACAGCGATGTACACAAAGAGGGGCGTCCCGGTAACGATCCGAAATGTCCCCAGCGCAATGCCGATGGCCACCCCAATTGCCACTACCAGTCGTAATCCCCATTGGCTGATAGTCCCGCCGGATACATGGTAGGCCTTGTAGGCAACGGCAATGAGGGCCGGTTCGGCGATGGTGGTGGCGAATCCGATCAGAGCGGCGAATATGTAAACCCAGCCATATTGCCACCATTCCGGATGGTCAGGTGCCATTTTTTTCCCGAAGACAAACTCGGGAGCCGAGAGCTGCGTCGCCATGATTTTCCCCAGCGGAAAGAGGGCTTTCTCCAATCCCACCAGAAACAGCGTGAGTCCAATCAGCACCAAAACGAAGCCCACGACCACCTGGCGTAAGTGAGGGATTGGCTGACGCAGGATAATGATTTGAAAACCTGCAATCAGGGCTAAAACTGGAAAAACATCGCGACAGGTCGTGGCGAAGGTTTGTACGATTTCATTGACCATATCTTCCCATCAAACGAATTAAAAGCCGAAAATAACCATACCAAAACCCATGACAAATATCATGGGGAACAAAGATGCCAACGCGATCATACCAAAGCCGTCTATCATCGGATTAAGACCGCGAATACTGGAAGCAAGGCCAACCCCCAGGGCGGTGACCAATGGCACCGTTACCGTCGAAGTGGTCACTCCCCCAGAATCATAGGCAATTCCTACGATTTCTTCAGGAGTGATCAGCGTCATTAAGATTACAATCACATAACCGCCGATAATCAGATAGTGAACGGGCCAGCCGCGCAGGATACGTATAATGCCGACAGAAATGGCCAGCCCGACAGAAAACGCCACCGTGAGACGCAGTCCCAGAGCATAGGTTGCCTGAGCTTTTTCGCCGGATGATATAATTTTCCCTTGAGCGGCAACTTCAGCCGCTTTTCGGGTAATGGCAATCAGAGCCGGCTCGGCCACGGTGGTTGAAAACCCAAGGCCGAATCCGAATATCAGCAACCAGATCAAACTCCCCTTTCGAGCAAAGGCCACCGCCAGGGCTTCTCCAATCGGAAATAGTCCGGTTTCCAGACCCCGGACAAACAGCATAAGGCCGATGATCACAAAGGCTGTGCCGATAAGCACGTCAAGGAGTTCCGGAAATGGCTGCCTGAGAATGGCAAGCTGAAAGATCGAAACGACTGCAATGATCGGCAACAGATCACGAATCGATTCTTTCAGCTTTTGTGAAAGACCTCGAAAGAGTCTGGAAATCTGATATCGGTGTTCGGTTTTATCTGCCATCTGCAAACATCACTTTTTTATATATCATAAAGGTAATGGCAAACATTACATCCCTCGGGAGGCTCCGGCGTCGATTCATGGGCTTTTTGAAGCAGCTTTAAGCGGTTTCCCCCGGAGGTCCCCAGCAAACCGTCCATAAGGATACGGTCGTATTTTTCGACTCTTTCCTTGAATTTATCGCGGTAAAACTGGCAACTTTCCGTCTCCCACAAATCCATTAAATCGTCGTCCGGCAGTCTGCCATAATGAACGGATGGCATGACCACCTCGTCTCCCAAGAAAGTTGTTGGCCCCCCCAGTGCCAAATTAATACAAGGTGCCACCGTGCCGTCATGACGAATGAACAGAGAATCCCGCGGATCCTGCTCGCACACGGCCAATTCCTGCGGCGTAAAGGCAAATGCCGTCGTTTCGATATTAAGTTTCTTGGCCAGACGCCGGGCTTTGTCCAGCGACTTTTGTAGCTGCCGAATTTCCTTGGTTTCTTCGCCGGCAAAAAGTCCTAATCCTTTTCCCTGTTGGTTGCGAATAACGTCACATTGTTTGAAGTTGACCTGATCAATCCCCAGATCTGCTGCCAGTCGGACGATATCCTCCATTTGGTTGATGTTTATGGCCATTATAACAAAATTGAGCATGGTTTTGGGAAGGGCATTTTTGCGCAGCCTGGCAATATTGGACACATTTTTATAAACCCGATCGAAATCGGATCCAACCCGAATTTTATTGTACATCTCTGGGGTAGCGCCATCCATGGAGATGCAAATCCAGTCAATACCGGCATCCAGAATCGATGTTAATTTGTCCTGGGTGAGCAACAACCCATTGGATAAAAAGCCGGTTTCACAGCCCGCTTTTGTGGCATCAGCAATCCACTCCGTCAACTTGGGTTGAAGCAGAGGTTCGCCACCGCCGGTAAAATCTACCGACTGGACGCGATCCAGATATGGACGGATCGCCTGCCAAACGGCCGGCGTCATTATACCGCGGTTCTCTGCTTTTTTGGCC
>JASFFJ010000596.1:0-5150 GCA_050124355.1 Desulfobacterales bacterium
GCATATCAGAACCACCACGACCCCTACGCTTAAGCAAAGCGATATATATAGCAAACTGGGGTTGGTTCAAAAGCCGCTGAAACAGGTAAAAATTAAATTACCGGTGAAGAGAGATAGGACCACCATAAACAAATAAAATGTAGTGCCGAAAAAATCATCGGAAAATTTATAACCTGCTTAAATCATATATAATACTGTATTTCGGTTGTCGAACTTGGGGTAGCATCTTGGATGATCCTGTCCAGTTTCTCCCAAAATGGGGCTTCGGTGTTCGGCAAACTAGCTGTTTTAAAGGGTATTGTCCCTTCACCTATTTTCCCGGTGATAGCCTCAAAAAGGATTTTGCCTAAGGAATAGATATCGGCACGCTGATCGGCTTTTCTGAAATCAAAAAAGTGTTCCGGAGACATGTAATGTGCGGTGCCCTTCACATCCATAGACTGTGTTACAGGTTTTAAATGTGTGGAGCGAGCCAGTCCGAAATCGGCAATTTTGGGAATATTGGTGTCCATCAGTATGTTTTCGGGCTTAATGTCACGGTGGACGATATCAAAGTCATGAATAGCATTGACACCATCTAACACCGGGAGGAAATACGCTTCCAGCCAGTCCTTGATTAGATCCTGTTCGGGATAAAAACCTTCTTCTGACATGGTGAAACGCAGGGTGCCCCCCGGAATATACTCCATGACAATGAATTCAACGGGACAATCACCTGTCTCCTTTTGGATCACCGCAGAACCATAATCGAAGATTTGCAGCACATTCGGATGACGCACCCGGGCCATGGCGTGAACCTCGCGTTGGAATCGCTGGAAGGCGTTTTCTATCTCGCCCGGATCCTCCTCGAAATCCTTTAACAATTCCTTTGAGACAACCTTAATTGCTACATCACGTTTAAGATTCAACTGATGGGCCAGATAAATCTCACCCATTGCGCCTTTGCCGATAAGCTCAAGAATTACCCACTTGTTATTAAGCACATTTCCCGGTTCAAAAATATTGATACGACAATTTGACATGTTGGAGCGAATCCTAATAACTTAACTATCTAAATATCGATGAATTTAAATGGCTTTGACAACGAGCTATCTCGGAGGATGGCAGGCTAAGAAATTATCGGGATGAATACTTTCTGCCCTTAATTCTGAGAAAAATTTTCATTATTTAGTATCTCTAAGTTATCTTAATTTTTCTCCCTATATCACTGTCGCGATAGGATCTGCAGCAAGCGGTTTTACCGAAGAGTCTCGGGGAATGGTCACGGTGAATATGGCACCTTTCCCTTGCCCGCTGGCAGCTTGAATGTCGCATCCCATATCACGCAAAACTTTACGACAACTGGCTAGGGCTAAGCCATGACCCATTTTCTTAGTGGTGAAAAAAGGTGTAAACATTTGGGGAAGATGTTCCGGCTTGATGCCAGGGCCTTCATCTTCTATTTCCAATGTACAATAGCTGCCCTTGCGGTGAGTCCGGAATTGAATCGTCTTTCCGGCATCTGTAACCTCCAGAGCATTTTTTATTATCTGATCTATGACCCGGCCGATCTTTTCAATGTTGATTTCTGACGGGCACCCGTTTTCATCCAGCTTCGCTTCCAGTTTGACGCCGGCTTTATTAGCGATCTTCTTATATTCATTCAATTTATCGCGAACTATTGTATTCAGGTCATAGGAAAACAATTGGACACTTTCTTTGGGGGCAAACGAGGATATAATGTCGACCATTTTTTCCAGGCGGGCCATCTCCCCTTTAAAATCACCCTCCAGATCCGTCCAGTTTCACTCCTTGGCCTGTCCAGCCAGCCGCTTAAGAGCAGCCAAAAGATCTTGCATCTCGTGTCCGACTGCGGTTGCAGCACGGCCTAGTACCGCCAGGTTCTCAACCCCCAGCAGCTCTTGCTGATGCCGCTTTTGCCGGTCAACCAAGTAACCAAGTATTATGGCCACCAAGTTAAATATCAGAATTTGAAAACCTACCGTCAGGGCGGTGCCCTGTGATGTATTTAAGAGATAAACTTGGGGTACATAAATGATACTGACAACTATGGATGTGACTAGACCCAATTTGATACCGAACCAGAAGCTGGCCAGCAATATCGGGATAAAATAGAGTTCCCGGTGAAGGATGTGCAATTCCAATCGGCCATGCATGGTTCCATAGTGCAGTAAGGTGATCAAAGCCACCAATATAACAACCACAGAAACTTTAAATGGTTTTACAAAATCGCTCATAATTTATTCTTTTGTTGCTAAAGTCTGGTTCTGAAAAAATAGTGCCGTGTTGGTTTTTTATATTTTTCTGAGAGCAAGGCACGTGCCAAAATATCGGAGCCTTAATGAAGTGACAAATATCAGTCTGATATAATTCATAAATTGAATTAGAAACCTCTTCCACAACAAAAGCTGACGGCGCAGATCCTGGTTAAAATGTATCCATCATGATGAGGGCGGCTTGGCAAAACTGCGCAATTATTGCGCATCAAAACTATCCTCACAATGAAATTAAAATCAGTATTCAATTTAACACACTGATATTTCGACACTTATTAATAAAGATCTGTTTCTTGTCAATCTGGCACACCATTTGCCTTAACTATACAAAGGTCAGGTCATCAAAAGATAAAATCAACCAGAAGGGAGATTCTGCCATGAAAATCCTGAAAACCAGCAGACCAACGAAATTCACCGATCCGATATGCGGCATGCAGGTTGATCCCGCGCAATCACTTTATGTGTTCACCTATCAGAAAAAGTCTTACTATTTTTGTGCTGATGCATGCCTGAAATCATTTAAAAAAGACCCTGACAAATTCCAGAAATCTGAGCCCGGTAAACTTAAAAACTGGTGGTGCCGTTATACGGAGAGGTTGGAAAAGGCCACTGGCGGCAAGGCGTTTAAATGTCATTGATAGAATTTGCAATTTGCTCCGTAACTTATATAATACCTGAATCTTGCATGAAAATTATTGAGAAGCTTGAATAGTATTTAATAACAACAGGTTGTGATAATTTGGGAAGTAAAGAAAAGCTTAGAAAGGTATTGGTTTATACGCATTTCGCTAATGAAAATACTGAATATCAAAAAACTATATCTTCCGGCCCTATCCATTGTGGCGGTTGTCATACTGCTTCTGATTCTGATGAG
This sequence comes from Desulfobacterales bacterium, assembly GCA_050124355.1. Lineage (GTDB taxonomy): Bacteria > Desulfobacterota > Desulfobacteria > Desulfobacterales > JAFDCJ01 > JAFDCJ01. Next base: position 3,151 of record JASFFJ010000596.1, read on the forward strand.
TATCTCAACCTATCGAAATCTGAACCGTGAAAAAGAAATGGCGTTACAATCGCTTCATCAGCAGGGGCTAGCGCTGATACAATCCCTTGAAGCAGGTGCACGAACCGGTATGATGATGCATATGTGGGGGGAAGATTCCGTCGGTCGACTTATTCAGGAAGCCGCAAAAAATAGCAATATCGCTTATGTGTTTATAGTTGATAAACAGGGTAAAATTGTTCATCATTCGGATATATCCCAAAAAGGCAACACTACGCTATGGAAGATCTCGTCGACCGGAGACCTGCAGCCAGCAAATCGTATTAGCTCTCTTCCTGACGGAAGTCACGTATACGAGATTGCGAAAAAATTCTCACCCCAACCGCTATCGACTGAGACACCCCATCATCGCAAGATGGGCTTAAACCACACCCATCGCGATGATCTAATCGTTCTGGGATTGAAAATGACGGCATTCGAAGAAGCACGCCGTTCCGATATTTTACATGCTCTGATAATGGCGTCTATACTGGTTGTATTGGGAACCGGGGGGCTTTTCTTTATTTTTGTCATTCAAAATTACTATCTTATCGATCGAACTCTCGAACAGACACAGGATTTCACGAGACAAATTGTCACCAGCATGGCAAATGGCCTTCTCAGTATAGACCGCGAAGCCAAAGTGACAACCTATAATCCGTCGGCAATACAGCTCCTCGATCTGGGCACCAACAAATTAGAGGAGACTAATTTTAGAACCATTATCGATTTTCAAGATACCGGCATAAATGAAACGCTCGAATCTTGCCGGACGGTAATGGATGTCGAAATAACTCATCGCAGACGAAACGGGGAAAGAATACCCCTTTCGATAAGTGCAACACCCATTTTGGGTGATGATGACGTCTGCAGCGGTGCCGTAATCGTTTTGCGTGATTTACGGGAAATCAAGCAATTGGAAAATAAAGTAAAGCGTGCTGAAAAAATGGCTGCAATAGGTGAACTGGCTGCCGGTGTGGCCCACGAAATACGCAATCCATTGAGCTCCATACGAGGGTTTTCGAAATATCTGCAGCATTTTTTGAAAAACAACCCGCAAGAGCAAGAATATACTAAAACGATGATAAGCGAAGTCGATCGGGTAAACAGTGTCGTCACCAATCTTCTAACGTTTGCACGACCGATGGATGTGGTCCGTACAGTGACCAATGTTGAAGAACTCATAAAAAAAGCGGTGAGCTTGACCAAACAGGATGCAACGTCTAAGAATGTTGGCATTACCGTGGCTGTTCCCGTGGCTGTTCAAACGCCTGGAAATGATTTCCTGCTAGACGAAAACCAGATGCTTCAGGTTTTACTGAATCTGTTGCTCAATGCCATTCAGGCTGTCGGATCTCATGGGCAAATCGAGATAGGTTGTAGTATAGACACTGAAAACGATAAACTGGAAATCTGGATTGAAGATGACGGCATTGGCGTACCGGGTGAAAAAATGTCGAAGATATTTGAACCATTTTTTACGACTCGCGAAAAAGGAACCGGCTTGGGATTGTCCATCGTTCATAAAATTGTCGAAAACCATGGTGGTGAAATTATGCTTCAAAGCCCCCCGCTCTCAAAAAACCGAGGTTGCCGGTTTACGATCATTATCCCCGGAGAGCTGATTTAGGCCTTTACCGGGTTTTTCTGGAAAGAAATTCAACTTAAGTAGGACGTACTTTATGCCTCCCAAGATTCTCATAGTAGATGATGAAGCACCTCATCGGCAGATGCTAAGAGCTGTTTTGTCCGCAGAAGGATTCGAAATTCACGAGGCAGAGAACGGTCAGACCGCAATTGCCGGTGTCGCCAATCGCTTTTATGACCTTATTTTGATGGATATTAGAATGGCCGGTTTAAGTGGCATCGAAGCTCTCAAAGAGATAAAGCATCTCAGCCCCGGCATACCTGTTATTATCATGACAGCCTATGCTTCCGTAGACACCGCGGTCGAAGCCTTGAAATCCGGCGCTTATGATTAT
>JASFFJ010000597.1:0-5140 GCA_050124355.1 Desulfobacterales bacterium
TTTGGCATTTAAAAAGGCGCTCGATCTTGCCGAAGCATGCAATGCGAAAATATATCTTATCCATGTGGTCGCTGACGCACCCGACATCTTTAAGCTGGATCGATTCAATGTAGAAGGTCAAAAGAAGATCATGAAAGATTTGGAGAAACAGTGTAAAGACTCTTTTTCAGAACAAATGGGCAAGTTCCCCGAGTCACAAAAAGTGGACACTGAAACGAAAGTTCTCAGAGGAATACCATCTAGAGAGATAATAGATATTCAGAAAAAAATCAAAGCAGATATGATTGTCATTGCAACACACGGCCAATCTGCTTTTGAGGAATTTTTATTTGGAAACACAGCCACAAAGATTATCAGATATTCAAAGTGTTCAGTTTTGGTTGTGAGAAAACCGAAGTATAGCTGAAAAAGTTGAGGACAAGAGCTCATTGTTGGCGTTCACAGGCTCGGGGGTCATGGTTTCGGGTTAATTTAACCTTGAACGGTGAACCCTGAACCTTTGAACCCTTCTTATTTTAAGAACCAAACCACTTATCGTGGATCTCTTTATAGATCCCGTTCTCCACGAGCCTTAAAAGGGCAACGTTGATCTTCTCGCGGTAGGGGCTGTTAAACTGAAGCGCGATACCGTAACTTTGCTCCTGAAAAATCAAACCGACGACCTTGACCTTGCCCTTGCCTTCTTGGACCGCATAATGCTGCAGAACGGGAGCGTCATATACCACCGCATCCACTTCACCGGTTTCCAAAAGATCGCAAGCCGACTCGATATTCTCAAGCTTTACGGTTGATATCCCCTGGGCATTGAGATAATCCGCCGCAGGACTCTTTTCAACGGTTGCGACCTTTTTGTCATAGAGGTCTTGCGGTCCGGAAATGGATCCCTGTAATTCCTGAAGCGTGACCGTAGAGGTCACACTCGCCGTAAAGTAGGCAAAAACAAAGTAGCCCGCCAAGATCCAAATCAGCGCAAAGAATCGTCCCATCCTTCCCTTTGGGGTTTTGTCCCCATAGCCGACGGTGGTAACCGTCACGACGGCCCACCAAATGGATTGCCAGATACCATGCAAATAGCCCCTGGAGAACTGGGGGTTATCGCGCCGTTCCAAGAGCCAAATCATGTGGGCGGCAACCAAAAGGACGACAAGAAAAACGCCGACACCATAGACGAGCCCGGGAGAAAGGAGGATGGAAAAAACTTTGGCGAAAATTACCTCCAGGGGCGTGTCAAGGTCCTCTGAGACCATTATTTGAAGGCCTGACTCGAAGAAAGGATGGGAGAAATCGAGATCTTGCTCTCGTTTGGATGTCATGCCGATACCGGCAATCGCCAAATCGGCCGCGCCGCGCTTAACCTCGTCAAGCAGCTTTGCGATCGTATTGACCCCATAGAGCTCATAATTCATGCCCATCTCATCAGCGATTTTTTCCCACAGCTCAATGCTGAAACCCGTATATCGCCTGTTTCGATAGATCACAAATGGTTCTAAACGCTTGGTGGCCACCCGCACAGTTTTATCTATATTGCTAACTTCGACTGCCTTTGCCGTCAAAGCGACTCTCTTGCGCGGCGTTTTTCCGGCGTTAGCCGATTTCAGCCATTGATCCACTTTGCGCCGGTTTTGGTGAATCCAGTCGCGGGCGTGGCGACGAATGTCGTCATCATCGTCCTCCCCGTCAATCATCCTGGCGTTCTGAGCATCAATATCCTCCAGCGGGATCTTCACCACTTCCGCCAGGCGCTTGACTGCCGGATTTCGCCCCAGAAATTCCGTGTTGGCGACGACCCGGATGTCGCTGGGCGGAAAGCCCATGGCACAAGGATCCGTCCCGCACCCGGGGATCCCCTTGACGGTGATTTGGTTTTCTGCATGTTTCTGACCTTCGGGTAAGCTGGGAAAGGGGACCTCTATCCAGACCACGTCCTGACCCGGGACCAGGGTGCCGATGGTCCAATTGGGCGTCCAGGTATAGAAAAAAACAGGCGCCCCCCGTTTATACCGCGCAATCGTCTCGGCCATCATCGGTGAATAGTCGCCTCGAACCTGTTCCACAGTATCACTCAATCCATAGGCGCTAAGATGATGCTCGATTTCCTGACCGCAAGCCCAACCAGGATTACATCCGATCAGGTCGGCTTTGCCGTTGCCGTTTCTGTCAAATATTTTGGCGATTTTTGGATCTTTAAAGTCCTGGAGATTGGTGATCCCATGTATCTCAGCGGATTTCTTATCGACGAGATAACCCTGGAGCGCCCCGGCTTTCACCTGGTAGCCAACCGGTTCAACCCTGCCCCTTATGCGGGTGTCTTCGATGTAGCTATTGTGAGAGGGAAACCAGCTGTTGACCCACAAATCAGTTTCGCCCTGGGCCGCGGCGAGAAAAAAGGGCAGGTTGTCCATCGTTTTGGGACCCTCAACCGAGTACCCTAACTCTTCGAGCAATTGTTTGAAAATCTCCGCCTTAAACCAGCCCGTATCCCAGGTAGCGCGGGCCATAGAAACGGTTTTGCCCTCACCCGGCAATGCCGCAGTTTGTTCGGTCACGGACCGGTCATCTGCAGCTTGATTCTTACTATTGCCATTCACTTGTGCTGCAGCTTGGTCGCAGGATCCCGGTGTGAAGATCAGCAGGATCCAAATGCTGACAAGGCTGAAAAAACGGCTTTTCATAATAATACCCCCGGCTATGAAATGAACGTTTCAGCGAAGTCCTTCTATTAACTATCAATTATCTGTATTTTGTTGAAAGGTCAAGAAGCTAGATATTGGATACTGGTTGCTGGATGCTAGTGATATGTCAGGGCACTCGCTTCGCTCGCACCCTGACCTACACAATGATGAGAGTGTCGGATACAATCGGTGGCCAACATGCGGTGCTGAGAAAACAACCGGGCGGCTGGTGATCACCACCGTCGAGCGCCATCGTCGGATGCCATATTTCAAAAACCGCGTAGGTCCGGTTGCGCCGCAGGCGTTACCTGACTTTATTAAAAATAGCCTAAATGAAACATCAAGTTTTTTATTCGATCTGAAATCTGAAACCTTATGAAACTTCATTTCAAAAAGTTTGAGCTGGTTCTATCCTGTGTCCCTTTGTATTTCGTAGGTTGGGTTGAGCCCGCTCCAAGCTGAGTTGAGTTTCGTTGCACTCTACCCAACCTACGTTTTGTCGGTGTTATAGCAAAATGTGAAACCCAACAACTGCTAATGGCCTATACGAGTCCTTTGTTTTTCAGCCGCCGAACGCAGTTGATGTCGATTCCCAGAACCTCGGCGATGCGGAGTTTGGCCTCGATGCCTTTGGCGCATCCCGGAAGTGGGGAAACGGAACCGATGTCCAGATCTTCCCGAACTTCCGTCATTATCACGGGATCGGTCAGGTCGGTAACCGAAACGCTAAGTTTATCAGCGACATACTTTTTGGCCTCATCAATCTTCATGCCACGGGTCATTTGCATGCGTGCCACCAGATCTCCGGCAGCCCGCATTCCGCCCATGCCCGAAGCGATCGCATGAGAGACGGCCATTCCCAGCGGATCACCCACGCCAACCTACAATCCGTCCAACCGGCAAATTTCGACCATGGCTTTGGAGGCCCGCGAGGTAATGTCCACCGGCGGGTGATTCGTCAAAGGCACCCCCCCGACACCCATTCCCATATTCACATGAATCGGTATGGCGGCCTTCTCACAGCAGGCTTTGATAAAGGCGATGGCTCTAGACAAATTCCAGGGACACGAGCGGGTGGATTTCATATTTACCACCGGACCAAAAATGGTTGCACCGGCCTGTTGCACCAGCTCCACCTGATCATGGGCATACAGCCCTGCCAGTCGCTTACCGTTATACGCCAGTTCACCATGTAATCCGAGAATAAACTCACCGGACATGCCGATTTCAATGCATATATCCGGATATTTTTGTTTCAGTTTTTCCGTCGCTTTCAGGGCGGCTAAAAAATCAGCATCGCCGGCAGCACCGGTGGTGTCCATGTTGATGCCGTCGGCACCGGATTCATACATGGCACTGGACACATAGACAATGTCTTTGATCGCGTCTTCCACTGCCTTTTCAGATGAGTCTCTGGCCTCGGCAATCTTGCCCAACGGCATTAATTCCGAGGGATTGGGAAACGGGCCGTCCGGTTGGCTATACAAGCCTAAATTCGGCATGGCGCCATAAAAAAGCGGGGGATGCGTCACCATCAGGGCTTGCTCCAAGACCGTCTGTTCGGTACCCACAATCGGCTTGACGGGTTTGAAACTGTAGTCAACATGCCCCAACTCAAGGGTATCCGCCCCCAGCAGTTTTTCGTAAATTTGCAGGGACTGGATTCGATGAACATCCACCGCGGCACGTATTATCTTGAGCGGGGATGCATCATAGGAAAGCACGATTTCCTTGCCGGCCTCGACGCTGAGGAAACGGTCTGTGGCGGTAAATAGATCGAATAAATATTTTAGCTCTTCTTCGGAAAGCGGTGGTATCTTGCCACGGTCGGCGGCATCATCACTCCCCCCGGTTAAGTCTTCCATGAGCTGGCTTTCGCTCATCTCAACCGGAAAACCGCTGCCCATGCGTGTCGTAATTTTTCCCATATCACCTCCTCCTTAAAGTTTTTTCTTTTTGGCAACGTATTGAGACAGCTCTTGTTCAATAGCCGGATCAATTTTTGGTCGTTCATATGCCGCGAGCCGTCCAGCAACCCTTTCTGTTGCCGTTTCATCAAGGGTCTTTTTGCCCGACAACTTCCAACTCTCGTAATATTGTCTATTCATCAGATCCGGCAGGAAGAACTCCGTTCGGCACCGTTCATATGTTCTGGCATGGGTCAGGTACTCTCCGCCGATTCCGATCTCCTTTATCGTCGCCAGGTCAATCGAATCGTCTGAGACATCCACCGGTTTGATCATCCGGCGCAGCATGCCGCAAAGCTCTTCATCGATGATGAACTTCTCATAGCTCATGGCCAGAAATGAGCTTAAGATTCCGCACGCATGCAGGATGAAGTTGGCGCCGCTCCGTATTGTCGTTGAAAGGGCCAGGGCGGACTCAATACCCGCCTGGATGTCCGGGACATGCGAATCGGTGATGCCGCCGGTGCCCCTGCAGGGAATCCCATAAAACCTTGCCATCTG
>JASFFJ010000598.1:0-5126 GCA_050124355.1 Desulfobacterales bacterium
TGGGGACGCAATTCATAAGGAGAATGACTAAAATGTATGCTTACTAGAAAAAGCTAAAAGATGAAGAATCTTGGGCCAATGAGGGGCAGGTTTTCGGTGGGGTTGCCATCGGGATTATCCTATTCGCTAAGGCTGGATATGCCTTGCCGCCCGGAAGCATCGAGAATGCCACGACCTTTAAATATCCGGTGCATTTCACTTCCATCAGTGCGGCCTGGGTTGACAGTGTCGTTTCGCCAAATCTCGACCCCGAAGTGTTGTCACAGCTGGTTGGCGCTGGCAAATATCTGGAAACCCAAGGCTGCAGAGCGCTGATCGGGGCCTGCGGTTAGTTTGCCAATTACCTGCCGGAAGTCATCAGCCAACTTGACACCCCTGCTTTTTTTCCAGTTTGATGCAAATTCCCATGATTTTAAAATCGCTCAAGCCGGGGAAAAAAGTGGGAATCCTTTGTGCGAACGGCAGCGTTTTAAAAGATGCGCGGCCCTTGCGAACTGTGGGGTTGACGATACATCCAAGATCGTCATATCGGGCGCCGAGGTCCTTCCCGAGATGCAAAAGGTGCTTGACGGCATAAGGCACTACAACCTTTATCGCCTGGAGGCCGGCCTGATCGACCTGGCAAAGCAGATGGTGGCCGAAGATCCGGACATTGGTGCCATGCTCCTTGAATGCACCCTTTTCCCCACCCATGCATGGGCCATCCAAGAGGCGGTTCAACTTCTCTTTTACGATTTTACAACCTTGATCGATTGTACATACAGCGCTGCAGTCCGCCATCGTTTTGGAGGACACCGCTAGATCTACTTGGTCAAATCATATTCAGGCATGATAGTAAAAATAAATCTCACAAAGTCGAACTAGTAGTCACAACTAAAAGAGAGCTCAGGGAGAAAGGTCATGAAGATGAAAGTGCAGGTGTTGAGCGATGAAGACATCCTTAAAATCCATGCGACTTCCCTGGAGATTATGGAGAAACTCGGTATCCACATCCAGGACAAGGAAGCATTAAAAACCTTTGAAAAGGCCGGCGCAAAGATTGATTGGAATTCGAATCGGGCTTTTCTTCCGACCTATCTTGTCAACGAGGTGATCAATCAGTTCAACCCCTATCTCTCACTGTACAACACCGACGGAAAGCGCACCGTGACGCTGATGGATGACAGCCAGTATTTTGCGTCGATCGGCTATGCGAACTTTGTTTTGGATTGGCGGACCGGCGAAACCAGGGATGTGTGCAGCCGGGATCTGGAAGAAATCGTCAAATTATGCGAATCGATGGATTCGCTGGATGTGATCCACCCGCCGGGTCAACCCGTGGACGACCCGCCTGAATTGGGTGATCTTTACCAAGCCAAAACCATGCTGCTGACGAGTCGCAAACCGATTCACACCCATGCTTATTCGGAAAAACATGCGGAAAAGCTCATCGCCATGAATGAGGCGGTAATGGGGGATATCGATGAATTGCGGAAGAAACCGCATATTATTTTCAACATCAATACCTTTTCACCGCTAGCGATGCGAAAAGACGCCGCCGAGGTGATCCGTACGGCCGCCAAGAATGGCGTACCGTTCCTGGTCACCGCCGGCTGCATGGGAGGAGCAACCTCTCCGGTTACATTGGCCGGTGAGCTAGCCCAGGCCAATGCCGAAATCCTATCCCATATTATTTACGGAAAACTGGTTGACCCCACAGCATCGGCAATTTATGCCAGCTGGTGCCGTATCTTTGATATGAAATACAGCACCTGCACGGTGGCGACACCCGAATTCGCCCTTATGCGCATCGCCATTTCTCAGCTGGCAAAATTTTATCATCTGCCGTCGGCAGGCGGCGCATTATTGGCTGATTCAAATACCATCGATGCACAGTATGGTTGGGAGAAATTTATGACCGCAGTTCTTCCTTCCCTCGCAGGGCTCAACATTATTTTTGGGATGGGATTGCTGTCACAAATGAATGTAATGAGTTGTGAGGCACTGGTGATGGATGTCGAGATCGTCCAGATTATCAAACGCATTCAAGCGGGGATTACCGTCGATTCTGAACATCTGGCCTTTGACATCATCGCCCAGGAATGTGCAAAATCAGGTTTTCTTGACAATCCCCACACTTATAAGCATTTCAGGCAGGAGCATTTTATCCCCTCGGTTTCAGATCGTTCTATGCTTTCAACCTGGCAGGAAAACGGAGAACGGGAGGTACGGATACGGGTGAAAGAAGTAATAGAGGAACGATTGGATGCCTATCAGAAGCCTCACATTACAGATCACATCGAGCAGACGTTGGAGGATATCATTCAAAAATGAATATCATAAAAGGCGGGCGATCTATTTATGGGGAAGCGATTGGCATTCTTGTACTGGAGACAACCTATCCCGCTATTCCGGGAAACGTTGCCAATGCGAGCACCTACCAGTTTCCGGTGAGATACAAAGTGCTGGAGGGGATTCCTTCGGACTGGTGGTGTGATGAAGAAGGCGCTTCCGAAAGACGACAGGAGATTTTTGTCCAAAAAGCCAGGGAACTTGAAAAAGAGGGGGTACGCGCGATAACGACCGGCTGCGGCTTTTTCGCCAAATATCAGCAGGCAACCAGCGAGGTTTTGACGGTGCCGGTTTTCACTTCGCCCCTGCTGCTCGTTCCCATGGTGTCGCAGATGATCGGCAGGGCCAAACGTGTGGGCATTATTACGGCTGGTGAAAATCATTTGAAAGGACCGTTCCTGGAAAATGTTGGCATAGATCCGTCCATCCCCATTGCCGTCGATGGAATGGCCGACAAGGAGGAGTTTACTCAAACCATCGTACTCGAGAAAAAGCCGGAGATGAATGTCCCCAAAATGGAAACCGAAGTTGTCGATGTGGCCCAGCGGTTGGTGAAAACTTACCCGGATATCGGGGCGCTGGTTTTTGAATGCTCGGACTTACCGCCTTTTGCAGGCGCGGTGCAGGCAGTGGTAAATCTGCCGATTTTTGACTTCATCTCCCTCATCAATATGGTTTATACGGTCGTGGTGAAACAGCCATACCTGGGGTTCATGTAAAAAGGAGTTCGATTACATTTTTTTTCACTGAGAATTATGTAGATGTGCGTTACTAATCAAAGGTTTGGGGATATTTGTGATATGTCATGAAATCACCACTTTCAGAATCCTCAATAATTGATGATACATTAAAAACGCATGATTTTAGGAGGTGACAAATGCCCATATATCTAAAAGACGTGGATGTGATCCCTAAAGTTGCGAAATTTCAGTCAGCCTTGATTGTCCTTTGCCGATTCTGTCCCGCAGCCAGTTTGGCTATCTGGAACCTTACGATTTTCGATATAGTCTCATATCAAAAATTAACGTCGTACCTGGATATATGCGGCTTCCACCTTATAAAAAGGCCTGACAATCTCATTTACGGCCGGGTATTACCAGGTGAAAATGCGGCTGGTCGTGTCATAAATAATGTCGAACGCCTTTTTACCTTACTTTCAGCCAAACGGCATGATGGAATAGTTCTATCTGAGCAATTGTCGAAAAAAAAGTATTAGACTTTCCAAAGCTTAAATTCAAATATTATTAAAAACTCATCAAAGGAGATAAACCAATGGCGGAGAAACACAGTTGTGCAAACTGCAGCATGCGGGCACGGTATGACAAAAATCCCAGGAGTCTGTTGGCACGCATCTGGCACTGGCACGCGGGCTGGTGCCCGGGCTTCAAGAAGTACATCACTTCGTTGCCCGACGAGCAGCGCATCGAGATGGCCAAGCGCTATAGCCTTAAGAAATACGCGGGTTAAATAAAATAGACGCCGCTGTATTATTGCGTCTGAATTTTTTTCGGCTGTTGTTGTCGACAACAGCAAATCGGGGAGGCTCAGTTGAAAGTACTGGCTTTAAACGCGACCTATCGTAAACAAGGGACAACCACTTCGCTCGTGGAAAAGGCGCTACAAGGGGCTGCCGCTGTCGGTGCGGTAACGGAACATCTGCTCCTGAAAGATTTTGATATTCGTTACTGCACCAACTGTTTAAAATGCTATGGTGATTTGGAATCGGAAATCGCGCCTTGCACCCATGACGATGATGTTACGCTGATTTTAGAAAAAATAAAGGAAGCTGACGGTGTGCTTTTCGGATCACCGGTTCATATGGGTTTTGTTACCGGATTAATGTATGTCTTCATGGAAAGAACCTGCTTTCGATTGGCCCGGCCGACTGGTGAGCTTTTGGGACTAAAGGGCTGTCCGGATCCACGTTTGACGAATAAACCGAGAGCATTGGCCAGTATTGTTACGGCAGGCGCGGTCCCAGAAAAGCTCAGGCAGTATTGCGACGCGGGAACGGAGTGGTTGAAAGATAATGTTCCCATGCTGTTTAATGGTGAATTTGTTATCGACCAATATGCCGCTGCTTTTTTCCCAAAAGAATTAAATGATGACGAATGGGCAAGGGCTTTCTTTCTACGAAAATTGACCGAAGCCCAACTCGAGGAGGCATTCGAGCTAGGAAAAACCTTAGCATCCCGAATATCCGAAGGCAATGTGCGAGCATATGATCAGACAATGTATTTAGATGGATTAGAGTAATCGAACGAATCAGCTACGGATTATTCTCCTATTCTGGGGTTTCAAGCAAACTTTGGGAATCAACCATTCAATCACAAATCTTGATCAGCCACTATATCTTGTGATCATATGGTTGAAGTCAAATCCGGTGATAGGTGCTAAATATACACCATAATAACAGTTGCATAGAGTTAAAGATTCTCAAATCATAACTTACAGAGAGCAATTGCTTTTATTTCAGCCTGAAACTTTTATTTTAATCCCACATAAAAATCCGCCTAAAAATTGCGTACAAAATTCAAAGCGCCCTAGAAATAGTGCTTTTTATCGCGCAGATGGACGGATTGTCTGCGTGTTGTCTGTACAAATAAACCATAAAATTAGCCAATTCAAAAGATTCGACTAAGGCACGCAATATACACTTTCGGCAGATTGTAGATTAGCTAGGGCAAACCCACAATGGCCGGGAATTTTAGATTGGTTCAGCCAACCTTAAAAATCGTGGTCTCATTTTTTTGTGGATTAGTTGGTGTATTACGCAGCGAAACTCTTTGGAGGCA
>JASFFJ010000599.1:0-5126 GCA_050124355.1 Desulfobacterales bacterium
GAAATATAGACCCTATTTGAACCGGGAAGTTGTTTTTGGGGTTCGACCCGAACATATTTATGATCGCGCATTAGCCGGTGAAGTTGTGGCCGCGGCGCACATCGAGGCGGTGGTAGACGTGTTCGAACCTGTCGGCAGCGAAGTGATTTTACTGGTGTCCGCCGGAGACCGGCAGATGACGGCAAAGGTCGATCCACGCACCTCCGCCCAAGCTCACCATCCGATTGAACTCTGCGTGGATATGGGTCGCATGCACCTTTTCGACAAAACAACCGGTAAAGTGATTGATGAGACATGAGCTTGACCGCACAACACAATGGTTTGCAATCGGCCGATCGATTGTACACTGCCATTTCAAACCAAATCCCCGATCGGGTGCCGGTGATGCCCAAACTTTGGGTGGACTCAGCCGCTCGTATCACGGATACAGATCTGATCGAGGTGATATCGAATCCTCAAACGGCAATGGATGTGGTATTTGAAGCCGGGAAGATGTGCGGGGTTGATGGGATGCGCCTATTCCATCTGCCGGCGCGCAAGGTTGCCAGCGCAGACGGGAGGGTCTTTGAAATTGATGACCATGGCGGTCCCATCGGTGAGATCGATATGATGGGAGGCCTCAGTACGCATTTAAGCGATCCGACTTCATTTAATCTCGAAGATCCCTATTTTGTCGCCTTTTCTCAATTCTGGACGGCAAACGAGCCGTTCGTGAAAACGATTCAGGACGCGAAACAAATTGCGGTGCCCGACAAAAAATTTTATGTGGATCTCGGCTGTGCCGATCGGCAGCAAACGTTGTTGAAAAAGGCTGCCGGAAAAATTGCCTTCATCGGAGACTGTGGGGCTGGCACCCTGGCATTTTACGTTTCGCTGAGAGGCATGCAAAACGCCATGCTTGATTTAATCGAAAATCCTATGCTTGTTCATCGGGTCATGGAAAAAGGCGTGGCCGCCGCCATCGAGAAAGGCAAGTTCAACGTCGACCTCGGTATCAAAATACTGCGGATCAATGACTCGGTTGCCAGTATGTCGCTTATTTCGCCCCAGCATTTTCGCGAGTTTATTTTCCCTCACCTAAAAACCATCTGTGACGAGCTGCATGCCTATGCCTCTGATGTGAAAATTTACTGTCACATTTGCGGCAATGTTTTACCGGTTGCCGAAGACCTCGTGGCGACCGGCCTGGACTGCATCGGTCCCCTCGATCCCCTGGGGGGATTTTCACCGGCCGATATCAAAGCGCGGGTTGGAAACGCCGTCGCCCTGATGGGCGGCGTCAATACGCTGTCGTTTGTCGATCAAACCCCGGAAGATATTATGGAAGAGGCACGACAATGCATTCAGCAGGCAGGATTGCATGGAGGATATGTTTTGAGCTCCGGCTGTGTGGTGCCGCCCAGTTCACGTATCGAAAATCTAAGCGCCTTGCGAACAGCTGCGGAGACTTATGGAATCTATAAAAACGGTAAATTGGTGTCTCTACTATAATTGGCGGTTCTACGAATGCCAAGGTTGAGCGGTTCAGGGTTCAAAGTTCCGGGTTGAATTCTGCCCAATCCGCTCCTATCAAAAGGATTCATCCTTTATGTGTTAATAACACCTTTTCACCCAATGGGTGAAGTCGGGTATTTCGGATCAGGGTCAATAAAATAATCAAGTTCAAACAGTTGTAACTCTTGAACCGTGAACCCTGAACCTAGAACCGATCAGTTTAGGTAATGGTTTCGTTTTTACTTAGACAAAATGGTAGCAAATCATGTCTAAATAGTTATTACCGCATTAGCAGAAAGAACTATGAAAAATAAAGTTTCTCAACATCAGTCATCGTCAACCCAAGAACCCAGCGGAGCCGTCAAATCCGTGTATCGCGCCATTAAGATTTTGGAAGCATTCAATGCCGATGAGGGCATGACAGTCACGGAAATCAGTAAGCGATTTAACTTCCCGAAAAGCAGCGTGCACCAGATCCTGAACACGCTAACCAGTGAAAACATTCTAAAGAAAAATTCGCTAACCAATCGCTATTTTTTAGGGGTTAAATTATTCATTCTGGGAGACAGGGCCCGGGCCAATCTGGAGATCCGTAAGGTGGCCGAACCGCTGTTGAAAAAGCTGAAAGAAATATTTGATGAAACGGTTCACCTGACGGTACTCGACAATGATGAGGTGCTTTATGTCGAATGCTTTGAATCCAGTAAGCTTTTACGCCCGTTTCAAATTATCGGATACCGGGCACCACTGCACTGCACTGCCGTGGGTAAAGCCATGATGGCATTCTTGAGCAAGCCGGATATTGATCGCGTGATTCGAACCAAGGGCTTGAAGCGCTTTACCAAAAATACGCTGACCGACAAAATGAGTTTGCTGAAAGACCTCGAGGCCGTTGTCAACCGGGGGTATTCGGTAGACAATATTGAGCATGAGCAAGGTGTGCGCTGCATCGGGGCGCCAATTCGAAATCATGAGGGGCAGGTGTTCGCTGCTGTCAGCGTCACTTGGCCTTCCCAAAGGCTTCAATTGAGTCGGATTCCAAAATTTGCCAAGACGGTGATTGCCACAGCCAATGAGATTTCTCAACGGCTTGGCTATCGGATGACCTAAGGACGGCCGGCCTGATGGAAAATAATATTTCACCACAGAGAGCACTGAGAGCACTGAGAAAAGCATAAAAATCAATCCTCTGTGAACTATGTGATCTCTGTGGTTGAGCCATAAATTATCAAAATACCTATTCGAATTTAGGAAAACGGGCTCATAGAAATAAGGTGTAAGCACTATGCCGGTATTACAGCTTCGACATCATATCCCTATGGGGGGTACGGGAAGCCGTGAGGTCGCCGACGGGACCGAATCCCCCATGCGGGTTTCGTTGGGCTTTGAACCCGCCTGGTATTGTCGGCGGTGCGAGGTGGATTTTTCAGAGCGCTGGCACAACGACCCGATATATCGGTATGAAAGCCTCAAAAAAATGAAAGCAGAATTGACGAAGCGTTTTCCCATGGTCTCCTACTGGGACAATTCCAATGAAGAAGATCTTGCGACGGTATCGGGGTGCTATGGCATCTACGTCATTCCGGCGGTGTTTGGGTTTTCACTGCGTTACACGGTGGACCGATGGCCCCTGCTTGAGCCCGGCCGGCATCTATCTGTCGGCGAGGTGGAGAAGCTGGATGTTAAAAAACTTATAGAAGGACCTTTTGTTGAAGAACTTTTCAATCAGATGGATATCATCGCGTCACGCTGGGGTAAGATCCATGGGTATCTTCACTTTCAGGGGATCTTAAACAATGCCTTTCACATGCGGGGTCAGGAGATTTTCCTCGACATGATCGAACGCCCTGATCTCACCCATCATTTTTTCGGCATTATCTGTGACATCATGATTGAGCTCGCACACAAGGTGCAGGGAAGACAGCGTCAAACCGGATTTGCCATTGACTTCCTGACGGTCAGCAACTGTACCATCAATATGATATCTCCTGAAATGTATCACGAATTTGTTTTTCCTTACGATCAAAGGATCGCACAACGTTTTGAACGCTTCGGCGTCCACACCTGCAACTGGAATATCGATCCGTATATCGATGCGTTTTCTGAACTCCCCCGGCTCGGTTATCTGGATATGGGAATGGACTCCAATCTGCCAAGGGTCAAGGAAACCTTTCCGGACACCCGTCGGGCAGTTATGTATTGGCCCACTAAACTGGTCGACGCACCCCTATCAGAGATTCAGAAAGACATGGTTAGGGTTTACAGCGAACTGGCACCCTGTGATGTGGTGATGGCCGATATGCAGGCCGCAACGCCCGATGCACGGGTAATCGAATTTCTAAACATCTGCCGTGCATTGGCATCAGGCGGCGTCGCTGAAGAATCAACAACAACAAAGAGGGTGTAAGGAAGTGATGACTTTATCTCATCGTTGAAAACTTGGTCTTTTGGGCCAGGTCAGAGAAAATCGGCTCTGGCTGTAAAAAACTCAAGGAGGGATGGAGTATTGGAGTAATGGAGTGATGGTCTTTCACTGTTTCTTTGGGCATAGATTATTTGCATTTTTGGCTAAGGGGAAGTCATCGACAAACGAAAAGATGACGTAGTACCTGGATTTTGCACGAGTCGAAGGTTTTAATTTTCATTCAAAATTCAGGTAGAAACATGAACCTAATATTTAAAGAGGAGGATTTGCCATGAAGCGGTTTAACATCGTCATCGGTATTTTGGTTTCAGGGTTGTTTTTCACTGCCAGCATGGGTTTGGCGCAAGACAAAACCTATACGCTGCAATTCACCACTGTGGCCGCACCGACCCAGCCCATCGTCAAAGGGATGGAAAAGTTTGCCGAAGTTGTCGACAAGCTGAGCGGCGGGAAGATAAAGGTCAAAATCTTTCATTCGGGATCGCTGGCGGACCAAAAGACCAGCCTGCTGGGAATTATGAAAGGAACCATCGAGATGTCCATCGATGCCAGTGCATCGTGGTTCGCCGATATTGCGGATTATCCGGAAATCGGTGTCCTGGAGGTGGCCTATGCCTACCGCGATATTGATCACATGTACCGGGTGCTTTTGGGGCCCATCGGCCAGCAGTACTGGGACAAGCTGGCTGAGAAGTCTGGTTTGCGGGTCTTGGATGTCTGGTACCTTGGGACGCGGCAGCTTAATTTTGTCGAAAAAGTGGGCGTTGTCAAGAAACCCGAAGATCTTGAAGGGGTCAAACTGCGGATGCCGAACGCCGAGGCCTGGCTGGATGTCGGCAAAGCACTCGGCGCAACACCGACACCACTGGGTTTCGGTGAAGTCTATATGGGTCTGAAAACCGGCACCATAGAGGGACAGGACAATCCGCTGCCGACAGATTTTGCCCAAAAATGGTATGAAGTTACCAAGTATATTGTCCTCACAGATCACATGATCGGTTATGTCACCCCGACGATCAACGAAAAACTCTGGCAGGAAATGCCGCCGGAGTACCAAGCCCATATCATGACCGCCCTGCGCACGGCCCGCAGCTATTCAAACTTTCTGATTCAGGATCAGGAAGCCGATTTGCTGGGCCGTTTTCAAAGCGAGTTCGGGATGGAAGTCGTGATACCGGACAAAAAAGCGTTTATGGACAACGCCCAG
>JASFFJ010000600.1:0-5112 GCA_050124355.1 Desulfobacterales bacterium
TATAGATACAATCAGTGAATATTAAACATAATGCAGCTTCCGAGGTATATCATGCGAAAAAGAAATATTGCCATCACAATTGGATTTCTGACTGTCTTCTTCGCCGCAGGGATACTGTTATTCCCGCAGCTCAAGTATGACGGTAAAAAAGAATCTGGATACGCTCTGGCACGGACACCCTCAAGGCCCCCGACTCCCGTGGTCGTCGCCACGGCAACAATCGAACCGTTCACAGAAACATTGGAAGCGCTCGGCACGGCCATGGCAAATGAGTCGGTGATCATTACCCCCACCCTGGAGGAACGCGTCGTCGATATATTCTTTGAAGATGGCGACGCCGTCAATAAAGATCAGGTCCTGGTTAAACTGGACGACGGCGAAACACGATACCTGCTGGCAGAGGCTAGTGCCTTGCTCCGGGAGCAACAAAAACAGTATGAAAGAATTAGCAAGCTGGCAAAGAAAAACTCGACCTCACGATCCAGGCTAGATGAAGAGCAAGGTCTGCTTGAGATCGCGAGAGCTAAAGTGGCGTATCTGAAGGCCCAACTGCGGGATTACACCATCCGGGCCCCCTTCTCTGGTAACTTAGGCACCCGCCAAATAAGCACGGGCGCGGTGGTGGATTCGGAAACGGTGATTACCACCCTGGATGACACCACCGTTATCAAGCTGGATTTCACGATACCTGAAACTTACCTCGGTGCATTAAGAAATGGAATGAATGTCACGGCCAAAAGTCCCGCCTATCCGGATCGCAACTTTAACGGCACCGTGACCGCTATCAGCAGCCGCGTCGACCCCGACACGCGTACCTTGACGGTTCGCGCCCAAATTCCCAATCCGGATCAGGTGTTAAAACCTGGCATGCTGATGACCGTGGATCTGGTTAAAGATCGCTCCCAATCGCTGATTATTCCGGAGGAATCCGTGATTCTGGAAAAGGATAAAAAATTTGCGCTGGTAGTGACTGCCGAAAATACAGTCGAGAAAAAAGAAATCGTCACGGGTCGTCGAAGTCCGGGAAAAGTTGAAGTGATCAGCGGCTTGAATGCCGGGCATCGAGTTGTCATAGAGGGCATTACTCGCGTCAGAACTGGCTCTTCCGTAAACGTGGTTGAAACTCGCGAAACCCCGCTCCTATCCGGCTAGCACGCAGCTCGGAACTTGGGGTGATGAAGTTCACACAGCATGACAAACGAAGACTTAAGTTTTTCATCATCTCCAAAGAGAGAGTAGGGTTTCAGATTTCGGGTGTCAGGACAGCCTTACGAAATAGCTTATCCTGGTATGAAGCCACCCCAAAATTGTACAGTTTCATAACAACGACCATGCTTCACGCTTAATCGGCTAAAAGCCTTGCTCGTATGAAACTAAAAAGGAATGACGAATGTCGATTGACGAATGGTGGAATCGCTCTCCGAGGCATAGGCATTACGATCCCTACGAGCCGGAGGCTTCGCTCAGTCATTACTAAACAGACAGAATACATTATCCGATGTTCGATGTTGGACGTTCGACTTGCCAGCTATGTCTTGATGACGATGAGAGATGAATCTCACAATTTGATTATATACAAATGTTAGTACCAACCCCATACATTATCCATGGCAGGCGGGTGTTCGACGTTCATTAGTTTTTTTCTCTGATCAGACTGGCCGTTTTTGTGGCCAGTGGACACGCTGAACACTGACACCCAAATATTGGTATACAACCATAATAATAATACGGATGCTCATTATGAGATTTTTCACCATACTAGCTGAGGACTAAGTTATCTACCATGTTTCTATCCGATGTATCCATCCGACGTCCGGTTCTGGCCACAGTTTTCAGTCTGCTGCTGGTCGTGTTCGGCATCATCAGTTTTGATCGATTACCCGTTAGGGAGTATCCGGATATCGATCCGCCGGTGGTTTCGGTGGAATCGAGATATCCCGGCGCGGCCGCAGCGGTCGTAGAGACTCGCGTAACCCAGATTGTGGAGGATGCCATCAGTGGGATCGAGGGCATTCGATCTATCGATTCCGAAAGTCGTGACGGATTATCCGAAGTGACAGTGGAATTTTATCTCGACCGGGATCTGGAGGCTGCGGTAAACGACATTAGAGATCGCGTTTCTCGAATATTAGACAACCTGCCCGACGAGGCCGACCCTCCTGAAATCTTCAAAGTCGATTCCAACAGCAGCGTCATCATGTGGTTGAACCTGGTCAGCGATCGAGTAGATGGTCTGGCGTTGACCGATTATGCTGAGCGTTACCTGGTGGATCGATTTTCTGTTTTGGATGGCGTCGCTCGGGTTTTTGTCGGCGGCGCTCGACGCTATGCCATGCGGATCTGGCTCGACAGACAGGCCATGGGCGCCCAGAATGTCACGGTTGCTGACGTCGAGCAGGCATTGCAAAACCAGAATGTGGAGTTGCCCGCAGGCCGCGTTGAATCGACCCGCAAAGAGTTCACCGTTCGGGTGACGCGGTTGTTTACTTCCGCTGAGGATTTTGGTCGGTTGGTGGTCCGGCAGGGGAACGACGGCCACCTGATCCGTCTGAGAGACGTTGCGCTTGTGGAACGCGGCGCTGAAGACGACCGCAGTGTGCTGCGTGGCAACCGGATCCCCATGGTGGGCCTCGGAATCGTGAGACAATCCAAAGCCAACACGCTCGATGTGGCCCATGCCGTGAAAAAGGAAGCCGTGCAGGTCAATGACGCCCTGCCCGATGGGATGCAGTTGATTCAAAGTTACGACACTTCCGTGTTTATAGAGGCGTCGATTCTGGAGGTCTACAAAACGCTGGCCATCACTGCTGTACTGGTGGTGGCGGTTTTGTTTCTGTTTTTGGGCAGCCTGCGTGCCACTATCGTGCCGGCTGTTACCGTGCCGGTGTCCCTGATCGCCACCTTTGCCGTTTTGTCGATCATGGGGTTTACAATTAATCTGCTGACCCTGCTGGCCATGATTCTGGCCATTGGAATGGTGGTGGACGATGCCATTGTGGTCCTTGAAAATATATTCCGCCGTATTCAGTCAGGAGAACCGCCCCTGCTGGCAGCGCTCAGGGGGGCACGTCAGGTCGGTTTTGCCGTGGTTGCTACGACCCTGGTGCTCGTGGCGGTTTTCGTGCCGATTACCTTCATGCAAGGCAACACCGGTCGTCTGTTTTCGGAGTTTGCCCTTGCGTTGGCAGGCGCTGTCTGTCTCTCGAGTTTGGTTGCACTGACCTTGTCTCCGATGATGTGTTCCCGGATATTGAAACCACGACCGTCCGGAATGTCTTCGAAACCATCCCGGCTGGCAAGCCTGCAGGAGACGGTTGTAAAACGTTATGGCAGTTTTTTAATGAAGCTGATGAAACACAAATGGGTCGTTGTCCTGGTTGTTGCAATCATTTTGGTCTCCATTCCCTTGCTTTACTTCCAGATCAATAAGGAGTATGCACCTTTGGAGGATCGCGGCGCATTTTTCGTGATTGCCGATGGTCCCGAGGGCGCCAGTTTCGAAAAATCCTACGAAATGCTGGAACGCATGGAAGAGGTTCTGATGCCGCTCTATGATAACAAAGAGGCGACGCGCGTGTTGCTGAGACTGCCTGCTTCTTTTTCAAGCACCAACGAAGTCAACAGCGTCCGGGGAATCGTGGTGCTTAGTCATTGGTCGGAGCGCAACCGCTCCATGCAGGAAATCATGCAGGATGTCAATCGCAATCTGGCAGCGCTGCCCGGATACCGAGCCTTTTCTGTTGCCCGTCGTGGTCTGGGAGGTGGAACCGGGAAGCCTGTAGAATTCGTATTGGGTGGCAGCGATTATGATGAACTCGCCCGCTGGCGAGATATCCTGATCGAGCGTGCCGAGGAAAACAACGGGCTTTCCAACCTGGAAAGTGATTACAAAGAAACCAAGCCGCAATTGGAAGTCATCATTGACAAAGATCGGGCCGCTGACGTGGGGGTGAGCATTGCTCAAATCGGTCGAACCCTGGAAACCATGCTTGGATTTCGGCAGGTGACGACATACATTGATCGTGGCGAAGAATACGATGTGATTATAGAAGGAAAGGATGAGCAAAAGCGCACTCCCACCGATATCCGCAACATCTACGTCCGATCGGAAACCGGTGACGGAGAACTGATTCCACTCTCAAGTCTGGTGTCCCTAAAAGAATTTGCCGATTCGGCAGCGAAGAACCGCTTTAACCGCCTGCGGGCCATCACTCTTACCGCAACCTTGCAGAATGGCTATCTACTTGGCGATGCGCTCGCCTATTTGGAACAGATTACGCGGGAGGAGCTTGGCAGCGCACCGGTCATTGATTTCAAGGGGCAGTCTCGCGAGTTTGTGGACGCCTCCCGTGCACTGGTCTTTGCATTTGGCCTATCGCTGCTGGTTGTTTTTCTGGTGCTGGCCGCTCAGTTCGAAAGTTTCTTACATCCCTTCACGATTATGGTAACGGTGCCGTTGGCGGTGGCAGGCGCTTTGGTGGGGTTATACCTTACCGCAAATTCTTTAAATGTTTATAGCCAGGTCGGCATCCTGGTGCTGATCGGATTGGCAGCCAAAAATGGCATCCTGATCGTTGAATTTGCCAACCAGCTGCGCAATCAAGGGAAATCTGTCTTGGAGGCGATAATTGAATCCGCCCGAACGCGCTTGCGACCGGTATTGATGACGTCGGTGTCTACTGCCATCGGGGCTGTTCCCCTGGTATTGGCCTCCGGAGCCGGCGCTGAAAGTCGTTTCACCATTGGTATCGTTATTATCTCCGGGGTAGTGTTGTCCACCGTCTTGACCCTTTTCCTAATTCCGCTGACCTATTCGTTCGTGGCTAGATATACGAAAACATCCAACCGCATCGATCGTGAAATCGAAGCACTCGAGCATGACCTGATGAATTAATGATAAAGATAACCAAAAACCGGATTAGTGTCGGAAAATTCTACCCCGTTTCACCCCTGATTGTTTGGGACATTATAATAGATACCAGCCAATGGCCACGATGGGGGCCTACTGTCAAGAACGTTCAGCTTTCAGAACGCTACATCAGCACCGGCTCAAAAGGTCAGGTGCTGACTTCTTTGGGTGTCTGGCTTCCCTTTATCATAGACGAATATGAG
>JASFFJ010000601.1:0-5095 GCA_050124355.1 Desulfobacterales bacterium
AGATGGATTTCCCAAACACCGTTGTCAAGTTGCTTGAGTGAAAAGGCCTCATCTTCCTGCCAGCTGGTCATGTCACCAATCAAAAAAATCTTGTCGGCGTTGGGTGCCCATTCCCGGAAAACCCATTGATTGTTTGGATGATGAAGACCGAAGTACTCATGGCCGGAAGCAAAATCAGCCAGGGTCATTTTACTGCCGGTCAAATGGGTTTCGGTTGCAGAAATTTTAGATAGGCGCCGAAGAATTATCTTTTCGTAGGGTTTTAAATAGGGATCTATGGCCAAGAGGCGGTCTAAAACTTTTTGAGCCTGGTCGCTTGATGATGGACCTGGTTTAGGTGTGGATCTGGTCATGTTCGATCCCGGTGTTCAGATTAGAGTCCAAAACTGGCTTTTCTGACAAAATGCTGTGAGAAAATGAAGGTTTCAGGTTTCGGTGTTCAGCATGGCCTCTGGCCATAAAAACGGCCATTCTGATCGAGAAAGAAACTTGACGATGTGGTAAAAAGCCAAAATTTCTTTAAAGCGTCATTCCGGCGAAGGCCGGAATCCAGTAATTCCAGCTTATTCTAGATGCCGGATCAAGTCCGGCATGACGAATTCAGAATTTTTTGTGAAACCAACAAATTCTTCCAGTTTCATACGAGGTTTCAGGAATTGTAAATTTCAAATGACAAAATACAAGCCTCAGACAACTGGCTTTTGATCTGCTTTGGGTTTAGGATATTGTAATTTTAAAATTTATTGCTTGTTTTTTCCGTTGCATCCGATTTTACGACACAACAGTAGTTCTGAATTTAGTCCGCACTGCTTGTATCCGCACTATTTTCAACGACCAGCGGTCTTTCCAGCATTTTCTCGTACAACCTGATATATTGGCGCGCCGTATTGGCGTAGGTGAAGGTTTCCCGACTTTCCAGCATGATGCGTTTGATCTGTTTGGCCTTTGTCTTCTGAGGCAGATTGTAAAATATCATTGCTTGCTCGATGGCCCAGAACAAACCATTGGCATCAAAGGTTTCGAACAAAAAGCCGTTTCCTGTGTTTTTTTTCACTTCCAGATGAGTGATCGTATCGTGAATACCACCGGTATCGTGGGCCACCGGAAGGGTACCGTAGAGGGGAGCAATCATTTGCGGCAGACCGCAAGGCTCGAACCTTGACGGCATCAATATAAAATCTGCAGCACCATAAGCCAGATGTTCCAGACGATTGCTAAAATCGTATATGGCCACACGTTTTTTAATGTTGTGAAAGTTCACGATATCTCTAAAAACCATCTGATAATCGCCATTGGCCACGAAGACGATCTGCAGGTTTTGATCCCAGTAGGTGGAGATGACTTTGTAGAAGATGTCGGCCAGCAGCTGGCATCCTTTTTGAACCGGGTCCAGCCGCGATGGCCAGAAAAAAACCGGGGCGTGATCATCCTGAATCAAACCCAACTTTTTTTGTAAGTGACGCTTGTTTTCTTTTTTACCGATAACTAAGTTTTCGGGTTCAAATTTGCGCGCTAAATCCTCATCTTCTGCAGGGTTGAACGATGGATCCGGTGCGTTAAGTATACCTGCTGCACATTTGGCCCGAACTTTGTTGGCCAATTCCCGTCTAACATCGTCCTTGAAAAAATCATGCCGACCGTCGACAATTTCCTGCAGAAACGTCGGACTGACGACATTCACAAAATGAGCCCCGAAAATTCCGCTGGTGAGCAGGTCCACCGGGTTGGAATCCCGAATTTGTTCGTAGCCAGTGGCAAAGTTTTCATAATAGAGATTTTGCCAGAAAGCGGCCGCATCAATGCCCCTGTCTTCGATATCCGCCAGATAGGTTTTGACCGTATGGATGTTGTGAATGGTAAAAAGACAAGGTATGCCGAGTCTTCTGGCCATGGCCGGTATCAAACCGGTCATCCAATCGTTGCAGTGGATCAGATCCGGCTGGACCCGCGGAACGATATTATTAATGACTTCGCGCTGAAATGCCAGGGAAAGTTTGACATTTTCATCACCCCAGTAAGAGTACACCCGGTTGATATAATAGAAAGCACGGTCTTCCGCCAGGTGGATCCGGTCATCCGGCATTTTGCGCTGAATCCGGTTGATTTCTTTTTTCAGCACCGGCGCCAGCTTGTCGCTGAAGAGGGCACGGTAATCCGGCATGGCGACATGGACGTCGGCCCCCTGCTCGAACAGCGCACTGATCAAGGCCGCGGACACATCGGCCAGACCGCCTGCTTTGGCGGTATAAAAAGAAGCCAGTCCTCCCATGCGGTGCGGCAGATAGGTCACTTCCGGTGTAACGATAAGGACCCTCGAGTTGCGAGATGATTCATTCATTGGTGGTTACCTTTTTACCAACGCTATTTTTGTGCACCCCATTTTTATTCCATATCAGCTATTTGTAACAAAAGGTAGACGAAAAAACAAAACGCTATTTAACCCAAACTGATCGGTTCTATTGCTAGGCCCAGGTAAGTAGCCTCGGTGTTGATTTGACCCTTGCGTCTCCAGCAGGCGTTACCCTGACGGTGAAACCAAATCGACCAGAAACATTACAAATTAAATTGCAGCTGTATAGGTATTTTCCATCTCCTTTTTCCTCCACAACCGTCATCGGTTCAATTCGGCTTGGGGATAATTTTTCCAGTGACTCAAGTTGGCCGTAGTAGAGCTCAACATCGACTTCATCCGGCCTGAATTCTCCAAGGTTTATTTCAGATGTCACCCGAAATCTATCGCCGACACGATATGGCCCCAAAGTATCTCTTTGTGGTGAACCGATCTCGATGTTTTCCCACAGTGTGTGAAGACGATTATTTTGAGCTGCCAGGCTATGGGCTTCCTCGGCGTTTTCAGCCAGCAAAGTGTCCCAGCGTCTGACCGCCGGGATGTAAAATCGTTTTTCATAATCGGATACCATGCGCAAACTGCAAAAGGATTCCATGGCCATTTTCATGGAAGCCTTCATCATTTTTAACCACCCGGCAGGCAATTCGCCGTTTTTACGATCGTAAAAGCAGGGAATGACTTCGTTTTCCAATACGTTGTAAAGCGCTTGGCTCTCCACGGTATCCTGATAACCAAGATCTTCGTATTCTTCTCCATTGCCGATACGCCAGCCTCTTTCTTTCGAATAGCCCTCACACCACCAGCCATCGAGGATACTGACATTCAGGACCCCATTAATGGCGGCTTTCATACCGGAGGTTCCGCAGGCTTCCAGCGGCCGCCGGGGGGTGTTGAGCCATGCATCCGCACCCTGAAGCAGATGACGGGCCAGATGCATGTCATAGTCTTCCAGGAAAACGATTTTGTCGCGTACCGCCGCTTTGCTTGCAAACTGGAACAGCTGCTTGATCAGTTCTTTGCCCTCGTTGTCCCTGGGATGGGCCTTGCCCGCAAAGATAAATTGAACCGGATATTTCCTATTGTTGATGATCGATTCCAGACGTTCCGGATCCTTCAAGAGCAGGCCGGCTCGTTTGTAGGTTGCAAACCGCCGGGCAAACGCTATGGTCAGTGTATCCTGGTCAAGTGCCGACTCGACGGCTTCAAGAACTTTGCGGGGCGCATTGCGCTGTTCGTATTGTCTGACCAACCGTCTACGGCAAGTACGCACCAAACGGGAGCGGTTGGTCTCATGACCTCGCCACAGCTCTTCATCGTAGATTTCTTCGATACGTTTGATCATTTCGGGTTTGCGGGAAGCCAGAAACCAATCGGGTCCCAAATAGCGATCGAATAGATAGGCAAATTCCTGGGAAATAAACGATGGGATATGGATTCCGTTGGTGACATGAGATATGGGAATTTCTTCCTCAGTTCGCTGGGGCCAGATGAAGGACCACATACGGCGGGCCACGGCGCCGTGCAACTTGCTGACGCCGTTACAATAGGCAGACATATGCAATGCCAAATTAAACATCGACAGCGGTGCTTCGGTTTTAGAGCCCCGGGGTTGTCCCCAGGATACTATTTCGTCCACCGAGATGCCCAGCTTTTCCTCAAAGGGTATTAGATAAGGTTTTACAAGATCGACGGCAAATTCATCGTGCCCGGCTGCCACCGGCGTGTGGGTTGTAAACACCGTGGTCCGGGGTATGATTTCAAGCGTTGTTTTGAGATCAAGATTATTTTCGGCCATGGTTTGAGCTATCCGCTGCAAACCGGCAAAGGCACAATGTCCTTCATTCATGTGAAGAACTTTGGTTGTGATTTCCATGGCCGCAAGCGCTTTCATGCCTCCGATTCCTAAAAGCATTTCCTGGGCCAGGCGAATTTTGTTGTCACCAGCGTAGAGCCGGGATGTGATTTCTCGCGAAACAGACGTATTGTCCAAAATATTTGTATCCAGCAGGTAAAGCGGAATCCGGCCCACCATGATTTTCCAGACAATAGCATGGATTGGTCCTTCAGGACCCTGAATAGAAATAGTCAAATCAGCTCCTGAAACATCTTTTACCCGCTCGACCGGCAGGTTATAAATATCTGTTCGCGGATTTTTCTCCTGTTGCCAGCCGTCCTGGTCTAGATACTGGCGAAAATATCCCTCACGGTACATCAGCCCGATACCGATCAAAGGCGTTGCCATATTTGACGCCGCCTTCAAATGATCACCAGCCAGGATACCCAGGCCGCCGGCAAAAAGGGGCAGGCTTTCGTGCAGACCAAACTCCATGGAAAAATATGCGATGGTATCTCCGGATTTGAAAGAAGATTCCTCCCGATTGACCGGATCCAGGACCAAACTCTTAAAGCTCTCTTTTACCCCTTCCAGATGAGCGCGATAGCCGTCATCTTCTGCCAGCTGCTCAAGGCGACTCTGGGGAATTCTTGCCAGAAAGGTGATGGGATTGCGACCGGACGCCACCCACAGCGGCGGGTCAATGCGCCGAAAGAGTTCAATGGCATCTTTTTTCCAGCACCACCACATGTTGCGTGATAGTGTTTCAAGAAATGCCAGGCTTGGCGGTATGTTGGGGTATATCTGATATGTTTGGAAATTTTTCATGGGTTCGGAGTTCCTTTAAATGGATTAAATTGATTTCGTGCTCAATCGCATTTACTTAAATCAAGTGTGGAAGATATGGATTA
>JASFFJ010000602.1:0-5081 GCA_050124355.1 Desulfobacterales bacterium
TTAGGATTTAAATCACTTTTATCGCAGCAAGCTGCGGGGAATTAAACCCGGGAAAGATTAAAAATGGTTCTTGACTCATTGCCATCTATCTATTATATAAAACCATTTTTTTGGGCTATTTTGCTCGATACATAAAAATTTCTAAAGGAGGGATTGTTATGAGAAACAAATTGTCTTCATTATTGTTAGTGTTGATTTTTGGTTTTGGAGTGGTTTTTGGCGTT
Source organism: Desulfobacterales bacterium (assembly GCA_050124355.1). Classification (GTDB taxonomy): domain Bacteria; phylum Desulfobacterota; class Desulfobacteria; order Desulfobacterales; family JAFDCJ01; genus JAFDCJ01. The sequence goes on from JASFFJ010000602.1 coordinate 225, forward strand.
ACTACCGGAGCTGTGGCAGAAACGATTAAGATTGGTGTGGCTTCACCTTTTACGGGTGGTGCGGCTGGTTATGGAGATAACATAAAGGCCGGTGTCAACCTCAAATTGGAGGAAATCAACGGCGCGGGCGGGATCAAGGGTAATAAGATTGAAATCATTTGGGGCGACGATTTGTGCGAACCAAAAGAGGCGGGTACGGTTGGCTCTAAATTTGCGGCGGACAAAAGCATCGTGGCCGTCATCGGCCATCTGTGCTCTTCAGCGACCCTTGCTGCCATGCCCATCTATGTGCGGGCAGAAATACCAGCTATTTCGCCCACCTCTACCAATGTAACCATTGGTGAAGTCGGGAAAGGTTGGTTTTTCCGCAACGTTTATCGCGACGATTTCCAAGGAAAATTCCTGGCCCAATATGTCAAAAAAACACTGGGCCTCAACAAGGTAGCCATTTTTTACGAGAACAACGACTACGCCATCGGCTTAAAAGATGCTTTTATGGGCGAGGCCAAAACTCAAGGATTGACGGTCACAGGCGCGGAGGCCTATATGACGAAGACCACCGACTTTGCCCCTCAGTTGACCAAATTGCTAAAAGATAAGCCTGATGCAATTTTTCTGTGCGGTTACTACCAGGAAGGTGCGCTGATAGCCGGTCAGGCTCGCAAGCTGGGATTCGAAAATGGTATTCTATTTGGCGCAGATGGCATCGATAATGCTGATTACATCAAAATCGCCGGAAAGGCAGCTGACAATACCTTTATGACGGTTCCGTTCCTAGCTGAAGCGGCTGGTCCCGAAGCTAAAGATTTTATTGAACGGTTCAAAAAACAAGCCGGCCGTGACGTTGACTGGATGAGCGCTAACGCCTATGATGCCCTGGGTATTTTGGCCGAAGTCATCGCCAAAACCGGTCCTGATAGGAAGAAAATCCGCGATGGGCTTGCTGCCTATGACTCTCCAGAAAATGGATACAAAGGTGTTACCGGTTTAACTTATTTCGACAAGCTGGGTGACTGCCAAAAGGCCGCTTATGTAAAAATGGTCAAGGGCGGTAAATTTGTTCCAGCCGAGCAGTTGAGCGAATAACAGAGCGATACTAAGGTGGGGCGCCGGGGATTTATGACCCCGGTGCCTCGTTTTTATTCGGTAAGGAGTATATTTGTTCCTCCAGCAGGTTATCAACGGACTCACTCTCGGCGGGATATACGCAATGATAGCGGTGGGATACACTATGATCTATGGTGTGATCCAGCTTATCAACTTCGCGCATGGTGAAATATTTATGTTGGGGGCTTTTTTCGCCCTGTTGTTCATCAGCGTCTTCGGACTGCCCTTTTATGCAGCTTTTCTTCTGTCCATGGCATGCTGTTCCGTCTGCGGAATGCTGTTGGACATTGTTGCCTATCGTCCTTTGAGGCAATCACCAAGGCTTGCCGCGCTGATCACGGCCATCGGGATGTCGATTTTCCTGCAAAACCTGGCCATGGTCATCTGGGGTTCAAGACCCAAGCCTTTCGCCCAGGGAGCTTTGCCCGCCTATTTTGAGAAAACAGCCGTCAGTTTTGGCGGCGTCAGTCTCTCATGGTTTCATCTCTTCATCTTCGGCCTGACGTTTTGCATGATGGTCGGGCTAAATCTTATCATCAAGAAAACCAGGTGGGGCAAGGCGATGCGGGCCGTGGCCCAGAATAAAACCATGGCAGCTCTGGCCGGGATCAACGTCAACCGGGTGATCTCCTACACCTTCGCCCTCGCCGGAGCCTTAGGCGGGGCCGCCGGCATCATGGTGGGCGCCTACTACAATGCGCTCTTTCCGACGATGGGTTACGTGTACGGGGTTAAAGCCTTTGCTGCGGCCGTATTAGGCGGCATCGGTTCGGTTCCGGGTGCCATGCTAGGCGGTGTCGTGCTGGGTGTGGCCGAGGCCTTTGGCGCGGGATATTTGAGCTCACTCTACCGGGACGGCATCTCTTACGCCGTCATGATCATTGTTATAATCCTGATACCTGCGGGTTTATTCGGCAAGGTACTCAAGGAAACAAAAAAGAGTATGTGAGATGGATAAGTTGGAATCACAGAATCTGACTCGCGGCGCTAAAATAAGAATCGGTCTGCTGATTTTTGCCCTGACCCTTCCGTTTCTTCCCTTTGTATCGGATTACCTGCTCCATATTGCCATCCTTGTTCTTCTCTATATGATTTTAGCCCTCGGATTAAATATTGTACCCGGCTTCAACGGTCTTTTGGACTTGGGTTATGTCGGATTTTACGGTATCGGTGCCTACACATCAGGCCTGCTTACTTATCACTTTGGGCTTTCGTACTGGGTAATTATTCCCCTGGCCTTTATCAATGGCGCAATCTGGGGGATTCTATTGGGGGCTCCGACGCTTAGGCTCACCGGAGACTATTTTGCGATTGTCACCTTCGGCTTTTCAGAATTGGTCGTCTTATTTCTGACCAATGAGATCTGGCTCACCCGGGGGCCGCTGGGCCTGCCGGGAATTGATGTGGTGTCGATCGATCTAACCCTCTTTGGCGGCCCTAAATGGGAGTTCGTCGGCGAGATGCCGTACTATTATCTCGCCATCGCGATGGTCCTGGTGACGGTTTTTGTGATGTACCGCATTCAGGATTCCCGCCTGGGGCGGGCCTGGTTTGCCATTCGCGATGACGAAGTCGCCGCTGTCTCCTGCGGCATCAACCTTTTGGCATATAAGGTCATCGCCTTTGCCATTAGTGCCGCCTTTGGCGCTGTCGGCGGCAGCTTTTTTGCCAGATGGGTGACCTTCCTGTCACCGGACATGTTCAAGTTCTGGGAATCCTTTTTGGTGTTATGCATGATCGTGCTCGGCGGTATGGGTAATATCTGGGGGGTTATGATCGGAGCCGTGATACTGGTTTCGTTGAGCGAGATCCTTCGTGAGCTGCTGCCCTTGTTGGGTCTACCGGTGGAGGCCCGTTTCCTGGCCTTTGGTCTGATTATGGTTCTCATGATGCGCTTTCGCCCGGCCGGAATGTTGCCCATTGCGGCAGTCGCTGCACAGATGAAGGCCGGCCGTACGAAGAGAAAAAAAACCAAGCCGGTGGTGGCCATAAAGAAATGAAACCCATACTCGAAATAAAACAGCTTTACAAAAGCTTTGGCGGCCTGGAGGCCCTCAAGGATATCAGCTTTAACATCGATAGCGGTGAGATCGTTGGTCTTATCGGACCGAACGGTGCCGGCAAGACGACGCTGTTTAATTGTGTTGCCGGTATTGAGAAACCAACCGCGGGCCGAATTATATTTACCAAAGAGGATCGCACCGTCTCTATCGGCGGCAAGAAGCCCGAAGCAGTGACAGCCTTGGGCATCGCCCGTACATTTCAAAATATCCGACTCTTTGACAATCTGACCGTGATCGATAATGTCAAGATAGGCCGCCATTGCCGCACAAAGTCACTTTTTTTCGGTGCGGTCATCCGGAGCAAATCCCAGCGGGCCGAAGAAAAGATGATTGCTGAAAGTGCCGGGCGGTTCCTTGAGTTCGTTGGGCTCAAAGGGCGGGGAGATGAAATTGCCAGTTCCATGCCTTATGGCGACCAGCGCCGCCTGGAGATTGCCCGGGCGTTAGCAACCGAACCTCGTCTGCTTATGCTCGACGAGCCGGCAGCCGGAATGAACCCCCAGGAATCACGGGATCTTATGGACCTGATGCGTCACATCCGGGACAACGGCATTACGGTTTTACTGATCGAACACGACATGAAGGTGGTTATGGGCGTGTGTGAACGCGTCGTGGTCATCAATCACGGTGAATGGTTGGCCGAGGGATTGCCGCAGGATGTTCAAAACAATCCGAAAGTGATTGAGGCCTATTTGGGAACAGGAGCTGCCAATGCTGCTTAAGCTGGATAACGTCAAGACCTATTATGGTAACATTCGGGCTTTGAAAGGGATTTCTCTCGAAGTTGCTGAAGGTGAGATCGTCTGTCTGATTGGCGGCAACGGCGCAGGTAAATCCACATCTTTGATGACGATCAGTGGCGTTCTGACGCCTGAAGAAGGGGATGTTATCTATCAAGGCCAATCAATTGTATCTCTGCGTCCTGACAATATCGTTCAGCTGGGTATCTGCCAGGTGCCGGAGGGACGTATGATTTTCCCCGTCCTCACTGTCATGGAGAACCTTGACCTGGGCGCCTACCTGAGAAAAGACAAAGACGGCATCAAAGCGGATATTGAACGGGTATTCGGGCTTTTTCCGATCCTGCGCGAGCGCAGCAATCAGGCCGGCGGAACGCTATCAGGTGGTGAGCAGCAGATGTTGGCCATCGGCCGGGCGCTGATGGCGCGACCGAAACTTCTATTGCTAGACGAACCCTCCTTAGGCTTAGCTCCGATTGTGGTCGATTCGATCTTTGACATCATTCGACAGATCAACGAGGAGGGGACAACCATTCTGCTGGTCGAACAAAACGCCCAGCTTGCGCTTCAGTTTTCGCACCGTGGATATGTCCTTGAAACCGGTGAGATAACTCTGGCGGACACCTCTGAGGCACTTCGTACAAACGAGCAAGTAAAAAAAGCCTATTTGGGTGAATAAATAAGGAGGGCATTACCATGAAAAGATCGATTTTTGTTATTTTCGTAATTGCCATGGTCACTATTTGCTCGTTGATAAACGCGCCAGTGGTATTTGGAGAACCAAAAATGGGTGTTATTGTGGTCGATTTGCAGAAGGATTGAGTAAAAGCGTGGCTCCCGACACGACCGCCAAGGCTTTGGAAGAAATGAAAGCAAAAGGTATCATCATTAAAGCCGATGTGGATATGTAAGTCCATACCTCATATGAAATTAATTTAGACAGGATT
>JASFFJ010000603.1:0-5063 GCA_050124355.1 Desulfobacterales bacterium
GACACGTGCTGGAAGTAAAAAACCTAATGGTTTTTTTCGAAAATGCCCTGGCGATCAATGATTTATCCTTGAGTGTGCGGGACGGGGAGCTTGTCGGTGTTATCGGTTCCAACAGTGCCGGAAAAACCACCCTCATGAATTCGCTCTCCGGCTTGATCATCGACATGCGGATCAAGGAAGCGCGCAAAGGCGGGGAGCGGATCAACGTCTACGGCAATATCACGTTCAGGGGCGAAGACATCACCGCAACCAAACCGAGCGATCGGGTCAAAAAAGGAATTGTCCTTTGCAGGGAACGCCACCCGGTGTTTCCCGAAAGCGATGTATTGGAAAATCTCAAAATTGCCGGTTATCTCAAAAACAGAAAAGAGGTCAAAGCATCCATCGACTACGTATTCGAATTGTTCCCGGCACTGTCCAAGTTAAAAACCCGCAAAGCCGGTTTTATGAGCGGCGGCGAGCAACAGATGCTGGCCATCGGTATGGCGCTGGTGGTTCGGCCGAAGCTACTGCTTTTAGATGAGCCTCTGCTGGGTTTAAGCCCGATGATGCAAGAAGTCGTAATGGAAGCTGTCGTCCATCTCAAGCAAAACTCGGGAATTACTGTACTTTTGAGCGAACAGTTTGCAAGGCCGGTGCTGCCCGTAATTGACCGGGGATATGTGGTTGAAAACGGCATGCTGGCGCTCGACGGCACCGGAGAAGAATTAATGGACAATCCTGAGATCAAATCCGCCTACTTCGGGTTATGAAGTCTGAGCAAGGGTGGTGAGAATTGACTTGTAACTTTGATCCACATAGACCGAATTTATGCACTGTTTTGTTCCGAGAGATTGGTGTCAGGTGTCTGGTTTCGGGTGTCAGTAGGGAAAAAGTGCGAGCCAGCCTGAAACCTGACACCCGACACCTGAACCCCAAGCTCGGTGAAGATCTCATCTCGCCCGATAATGACCAGAAAAGCAAAGGGCCCTGACATGAGAATTTTCATCATCCCAGGCAAAGGCCAATGACGAGTTTCCATGGACCCGACATATATTCAGTCTTTGCCGATACTGCCCAACGGCGCCCCAGGCATCCGGCCATCATTTATCTGGGCAATCGATTTTCCTACAGGCGGATTAAGGATCTGGCGGACAGATTTGCAGCCGCACTGAACGGCTTAGGAATAGGACCCGGCCAAAAGGTAATGATGTATATTCCCAACAGCGTTCAGTGGGTCGTGTCCTGGCTGGGAATTCAAAAGCTGGGTGCGGTGGCTGTGCCGATCACGCCGATCTATACACCCCATGATCTCCAATACATCGCCCATGACAGTGATGCCCAGAGCATTATATGCGCAGATACCAATTTCGGCTATGTCACCAGTGTGCTGAACGAAACCCGGCTGAAACAAGTCATCGTGACCAATGTGGCCGACCTCCTGCCGAGGTGGAAACGTTACTTTGGGATTTTATTCGATATCATTCCCAGAGGAAAATTTGCCCTCGATAACCGGACATCGACCTTTAGAACATTGCTGTCACAATACCAAAGCGATTCCCGACCGAAAGCGGTATCCACAAACGATGGCACTGCCATTGCCGAAATCCTCTATACCGGCGGAACCACTAAGTTTCCCAAGGGCGTTCCGTTTACCCACAATCTCTTTTTGGTTTCCGCGGACGAACAGATCAGAATGAGCGAACCGCTGTTTGCAGCGGAGGAAAACGTCATCATGGGCAATGCCCCCCTGTTTCACATTCTGGGTCAAACCTGCAGTCTGGCGACCCTTTTCACCGGTGGCACTTTAATCCTTCAGCCTCGCGTCAATCTGGACGCCAACTTTGATGCCATCCAGCGTTTCGGGGCTAAAACCATGATCGGGGTACCGGCTCTCTATCGCATGATGCTGGAACATGACCGCTTGGATCAGTATGATTTGAGTTCACTGAAATACTGTTTCAGCGGCGGCGACGTGCTGCCGGTGGAGGTCGGTAAACGCTGGCAGGATAAATTCGGCGTTCCGATATTTCAGGGATACGGTGCCACGGAGACCTGCGGCGGTGTTGCCATGTGCCCGACCGATGCGATAAACCCGCCCAAAAGCGTAGGCCGCATCGTCAAGAGCAAAAAAGTAAAAATAGTCAATCCCGCCAATCTTGAACCCGTTGCCACGGGGGATCCTGGAGAGCTGTTGGTTTCCTCTGCCGACATGGTTTCAAGCTACCTTAACAAACCCGAGGAAACGGCTGAGGCCTTCGTTGAGCTGGACGGTCAAAAATGGTATCGCACCGCCGATATCATGTCCATGGATCGGGACGGCAACCTTTACTTCGTGGACCGTACCGTCGACACCATCAAACACAAAGGCTACCGGGTGTCGGCCTCGGAAATCGAATCCGTGCTGCAGGAACACCCCGCGGTCATCGCCTCCTGTGCGGTGGGGGTACCCGATGAAAAGGTTGGTGAACGCATCAAAGCATACGTGGTGCTCAAAGAAGACATCAAGGGTATCACCGGCTACGAACTCATCAAATGGTGCCGCCGGACCCTGGTATCCTATAAGGTCCCCCAATATATCGAATTTAGAGACATGCTACCGAAATCCAAAGTCGGTAAGTTGCTACGACGCGAGATCCGCAGCGAGGAACAGCGTCGGAAAGAAACAAATTAATTTTGACAAAAGTGACAGTTTACTTTAAGATTACAGGCTTAGCTAAAATGAGCATTCTTGATAAACCACATATCGCGATTCGGTAGATATTCAATCAATTAACTACGGTGCTTTGATGTGCCAAAAAAACTGAGGTGAAATATGGCGGAATGTCCTGTTTGTGGCGCTGATATTACCCTTGCAGCCGATACCGAAGAAGGAGAAATTATTGCCTGCGATGACTGCGGATCCGAACTTGAAGTGACTGGAAAAGACAGTCTTCAGGAAGCACCCCAGGAGGAAGAAGACTGGGGCGAGTAATCATTTGAACTTCTCGGAGTTATGGAGTGATGGAAGACTGGAGTGTTGATTGCGTTGCGTGTTTCGCGGTGCGAGGGTCGGGTTGAAATAGGAATTATCATCGTCGATAATACGCGATCAAAACTCGGAACTCGCAACGAGTTTTTCAATACTCCAGCACTCCACTACTCCATTTTTTATTGACTGGAGCGTCCCTTAGACTGGACTCATTACTTACTTATTATACATCTATTGGAGGCACCATTAAACGGAGTATCCCATGAAGGTAGGTTTTTTACATTCCATCATCAGAAAAGAGGAAAAGTTGCTTTTGGCGGAACTCAGGAACCGCAAGGATGTCGAATTGCTCAAAATAGACGACCGCCAGCAGTTCTTCGATCTCCACCAAAACAGCTTTGACATTGATGTACTGATAGAACGCAGCGTCAATCACTCCCGGGCCTTGCACACCCTTAAGATCTTCCAGGACCATGGTGTCCCAACCGTAAACGCGCCCGAAGTGGCAGAAATCTGCGGGAGCAAATTTCTTACCACCCAGGCCCTCATAAGAGCGGGCATCCAAACACCCCGATGTTTTCTGGCTTATACCCCGGAGTCGGCGTTGGCGGCCATGGACCAGCTCGGATACCCTTGTGTGATCAAGCCCACCACGGGATCCTGGGGAAGACTCATCTCCAAAGTAAACGACAGGGATGCGGCCGAAGCCATTCTGGAGCACAAGCAAATTTTAGGCAGCTATCATCATTCCATCTTTTATATCCAGGAATACGTTGAAAAAAAGGGCAAGGACATCCGCAGCTTCGTGGTGGGCGATGATTGCATTGCAGCTATCTATCGCCATGCCGATCACTGGATTACGAACACGGCCCGGGGCGGTAAGACCACCAATTGCCCCGTCACCGACGAACTTCACGAAATCTCTGTGCAAGCAGCCAAAGCCTGCGGCGGCGGTGTGGTGGCGGCCGATGTTTTCGAAACCGATCATGGTTACTCGATAAACGAGGTCAACTACACCATGGAATTCAGAAACAGCATCGATGTCACCGGGGTCAACATCCCCGCAAAAATTGTGGATTACGTGCTGGAGGTAGGACGCAAATGAAAGTAAGCATCGTCGGCGCATCCGGATATGGCGGCGGAGAACTGCTGCGGTTGCTATTACAGCACCCGCAAATTGAGATTCATCAATGCACTTCCGAAAGATTTGCGGGCAAGCCTATCACCCGCCTGCATCCCAATCTCAAAAAACAGACAACCTTGAAGTTTTGCAGCCTGCAAGATTTAGATAAGGTCGATCTGCTGTTCACCGCCCTGCCCCACTCCCATTGCATGCAGAAGTTTGAAGAATTCAGTCGTCTGGCTGACCGCATGATCGATCTTGCGGCTGATTTCAGGCTTAAGGATCTTGCGGCCTACAGCAAATGGTACGGTCTGGACCATGCCCAACCAAAAAGACTCGCTGAATTTGTCTACGGTAATGTTGAACTGCACCGGGAGGAAATGAAACAGGCCAGATACATCAGCGGTGCCGGATGCAATGCAACGGCCACCATTCTGCCCCTCTGGCCCCTGTTCAAGCAAGAGATCGTGGACACGACCAAACCGGTGATTGCGGAAGCCAAATGCGGCTCTTCCGAAGGCGGCAATCGTGCCGGTGATGCGTCTCACCATCCGGAGAGAAGCGGTTGTGTGCGCTCTTACAAGCCAACCGGTCACCGCCATATCGCCGAAATGGAGCAAGAGCTGGGGCACCCGGTTCATTTCTCTGCCACCTCCATAGAGATGGTCCGAGGCATCCTCGTAACAGCCCATTTATTCGTCGCACAAGGCACCACTGAGAAGGATATCTGGCAAACCTACCGTCGGGTCTACGGTCGGGAACCCTTCATCAGAATTGTGAAAGAAAAGCAGGGTATTTATCGTTTCCCGGAGCCCAAAATACTCGTCGGCACAAATTATTGCGACATCGGCTTCGAACTTGCCGACGATCGGCTGGTGGTGATTTCAGCCATCGACAACCTGATGAAGGGGGCCGCCGGGCAGGCCGTCCACGCCATGAACGTCATGTGCGGCTTTGAAGAAACCGACGGCCTGGGTTTCGCCGGCTTGC
>JASFFJ010000604.1:0-5060 GCA_050124355.1 Desulfobacterales bacterium
GTTTTTGGGCGTATAGTTGCCAGACCGCTTTTTCCACCAAGGCAGCGGCTTCCGATTCTCCCAGGTGTTTGAGCATCATCGCAGCGGCGAGAATCTGGGAGGTGGGGTTGGCCAGGTTACATCCGGCGATGTCCGGTGCCGATCCGTGGATGGGTTCGAAATAAGACAATTTTTCACCCAAATTAGCCGCTGGGCACATACCGAGTCCACCGATGGTGGCACCACCCAGATCGCTCAGGATATCGCCAAACATGTTTTCGGTCACGATGATCTGAAAATGCTCGGGGCGAGTTACCAACGCGGCGGCAGCCGCGTCTACGTAAAGGCTCTCGGCCGCTACATCGGGGAATTCGGCGGCTATCTCCTGGAAAATTTTTCGAAAAAAAGCGAACGACCGGAGCACGTTGCTTTTGTCCACCAGCGTGACCCGTTTTTTTCCGTCTTCGGGTGCCCCCCGTTTTTTGTCTCGGGCCAGTTGGAAGGCATATCGCGAAATGCGCTCGCACCCCCGGGCGGTCATAAGCAAGGTGTCGGTAGCCGCCTGGGGCGTTGTGATCCCCACGCCACGGGAAAGATAGAGCCCTTCGCAGTTTTCACGCAGGATGATGTAATCGATACGGCCAGGCTCTCGATTGCTCAGGGGGGCAGCGACGTTGGGATACAGTCGTATAGGACGAACATTGGCAAAGAGATCAAATTTCACCCGGAGCTCGCCTCCCAGCAACCCCCCTTCGGTTCCGTCCGGTTGCCTGACTTCAGGTAACCCCACCGGCCCTTTTAAAGTGGAATGGGCGCGCTGGAAAGCCTCAAGAGCCTCGGGCGAGATCGGAACCCCGGTCTCCCGGTAACATCCGGCGCCGGCCTGGTGAAATTCGTAGACCAGGGTGAATCGTCCCGAAATATCTTTAACCAATTCAAGAATTTCCAGGGCAGCGTCAACGATTTCGGGACCGACGCCGTCCCCCGACAGAATGACAATCAAGTAGCTTTTTGCCATGTGTTTCACCTATTTTCTGCGCCATGGGAGGGTGCTTTAATAATATTTACATGGAACAACCAGCGGCCGGCGGAACAGCGACCCATCAGTGTCACCGGGGTCGGATCGGCGATCAATCGAGATGCCCTTCGGGAACCAGGACGTAACCTGCCATGATGAGTAAGACGTCCTACCGAAGCTTCCCGGCCTGGCTTGAGGGATAGGCAAAAACCACCGCCGCTGCTCAGAAGCCGAAAATCATGACGTTTCACACTTAAACCTTATTGTCAATTGGATTTAAGGTTATCCGGGCTATCCAGCCAGATTCGATCGGCGATGACACCGAGAAGCTGATTTTTTAAAAATCAACTTGATTTTTATGGGCGGCATACGTTATGAACACTGATTAGGCCCAGTGATTTTTTCGGCTGACAGCGTTTCGGGGGCACACGGGGATTGCGTCCAGATCATACTTTTCATCGTTTCAAACGTCTGTTGCGGGAGACATGACCTAACCCGGAATGTGCTGAGGCGGGAAGGACAAGGAGGGTCCACACAAGATGGTCCTAATTTATTTCACATATTACCAATAAAAGGAGGTTTTCCAATGAAAAAATTACTTAGTATGCTACTGACACTGATGTGTGCTCTGGTGCTGGCTGTGCCGGCGGTCCAGGCCGAGGCAGATTTTTCCGGTGAACAGATCACCTGGATTATTCCCTTCAGGGTTGGGGGCGGCAGCGACGTTTGGTCAAGGCTGTATGCGCCGTTCTTTCAAAAATATCTTCCCGGCAACCCGGTCGTGGCGGTGAAAAATATGCCCGGTGGGGGCAGCATTACCGGCGGCAATTACTTCGAGCAGCGGGTGCGCAAAGACGATGGACTGACCGTTTTCGGGTCCTCAGGCTCGACGAGCTTTCCTTATCTGTTGGGCAACAGCAAGGTGAAGTATGATTTCTCCAAGTACCACATCGTTTTCGCCTCCCCCACCGGCGGGGTCGCCTACATCAATCCCAAACTGGGCGTGTCGTCGGCAGCCGACCTAAAGGGCTTGAAGACTGAAATGGCGTATGCCTCCCAGGGAGCCACATCTTTAGATATCGTTCCGCTATTGGCCTTCGATATGCTGGGGCTGAACGTTAAGGCGATTTTTGGCTACAAAGGCCGCGGCGCGGGCCGGGTCGCTTTTGAACAGGGCGAGGTCAACATCGACTATCAGACCTCCACGGCCTATATCAAAAATGTTCATCCTCTGGTCAAACAGGGCCTGGCCGTGCCCCTGATGACCTGGGGGGTCCTGGACGATGACGGCAACGTGGTACGCGATCCCATCGAACCGGATCTGCCCTGCTTCCCCGAAGTCTACGAAATGGTCCACGGCAAGAAGCCCTCCGGATCAAGCTGGAAAGCCTGGAAGGCCTTTATGGTGGCAGGTTTCGGCGTCCAGAAGGCCATGTGGCTGCCCGAAAAAACCAAACCTGAAATCGTAGCCGCCTACCGCGAGGCCGCGGCTAAAGTGATTGCCGATCCAGAATTCCAAGGCGTCGTCGAGAAGAGCTTAGGAGGCTATACGCAACTATCAGGCGAGAAAGCTAGAAAGGCCTTCGACCAGGTCCTGAGTGTTTCCCAAGAGGACAAAGCCTGGGTCATACAATGGATCAAAGATAAGTATGATGTGGAAGTGAAATAGCCTCTAAATAAGGTTAGCGCAACCAAGCGTGCCGGTAGGCTGGGCGTATCACTGCAAGTTTTATCTAAAATGATTGGTTGCAGGGCCAGGGTTCAAGGTTCAAAGGTTGTAAAAAGCTGATATGCGAAATTTTATACGCCATTGAGGAAATTCCATGGAGGCCTTCTTTCAATCACTGACCGTATTGTTGACGCCCTCGCATCTGATGCTTTTGATCGCCGGGGTCGTGTTGGGACTCTGTGTCGGTATCCTGCCCGGTCTGGGAGGGATTGTGGGGATGACCATTTTACTGCCGGTGATTTACGGCATGGACCCCCACGACGCCTTTGCTCTGCTGATCGGCATGGTGGCCGTCATCCCGACTTCGGATACCTTCCCGTCGGTCATGATGGGCATTCCCGGATCTTCAGCCTCCCAGGCCACCATCATGGACGGCTATCCCCTGGCGCGCAAAGGCGAAGCCGCCCGCGCCCTGGGCGCCGCCTTCACGGCCTCGTTGATCGGCGGCCTGATCGGTGCCACCGTCCTGACCCTCATCATTCCCGTCGCCCGCCCGCTGGTGCTGGCTTTCGGCTCACCGGAGCTATTCATGCTAGCCGTTTTGGGCATGTCCATGGTGGGGGTGCTTTCGGGAAACCAACCCATCAAGGGCATCATCGGTGCCGGCATTGGTCTCATGCTGGGGGCCATCGGGGACGCACCCGCAGTCACTGAGTATCGGTACACCTTCGGGATCGACTACCTTATGGACGGGATTTCCCTGGTCATTGTCGGGCTGGGTCTGTTTGCCTTCCCCGAGATCATCGATCTGCTGATCAAGGGCCGCCCGATCTCGGAAAAAGCCGAACTCGGCAGGGGCTGGTTTGATGGTGTCAAAGATACGATTCGCCACAAATTCATTGTCCTGCGTTGCGCCACCATCGGTGTCGTCATCGGTTTCATACCGGGGCTGGGCGGCTCGGTGGTGGATTGGATTGCATATGGTCACATCATCCAGACGAGCAAAGATCGCGAGCGTTTCGGCAAGGGTGACATCCGCGGGGTCATCGCTCCCGAGAGCGCCAACAACGCCAAGGAAGGCGGCGGCCTGATTCCCACCTTCCTTTTTGGCATTCCGGGCTCCGGCTCGATGGCGGTTTTTCTGGGCGGCCTTCTCATCCTCGGCATCCAGCCCGGCCCCTCCATGGTGACCGAAAATGTCGATTTGCTCTACACCGCCATCTGGAGCCTGGCACTGGCCAACATCTTTGGCGCCGGTCTGGCACTGGTCCTGTCCAAGCCGATCACCAAACTCACGGTTGTGCCCTTTAGCTACCTGGCACCTTTCATGATTCTGATTATTACCTTTGCCTGCTACCAAGCGACGTATAGTTGGGGCGATCTGATCGCCCTGCTGCTGATGGGCATCCTGGGGTGGTTGATGAAGCAATTCGGCTGGCCTCGCCCGGCGGCCTTGATCGGGTTCGTTCTGGCCGGCAACCTGGAACAATATCTGTTCATCTCGGTACAGCGTTACGGCCTGGGCTGGCTGACCCGACCCGGTGTGATCATCATGGCGGTCATTATCATTGCCTCTCTCAGCGCATCGATTGTTTACCAGAAAAAGCTCAAAACGACCGGGCAGACCGCTGCCAAGGAGTAAGGAATAAATCATGGCACGATGGCTGACCCTGAAAAACCTGTTCTCCCTGTTCCTGATTGCCTGGTTCGCGTATGGTGTGTGGGAAGCGCGCGGCTATGCCTACCTGGCCAAAATATTTCCGTTTTATGTCAGCCTGGTCCTGCTCATTTTTGCCGTCATCAGCATCTTTATCGAAATTCGCACGTTTGTTGACCGGGCCGAAGATCTGCACGGCGCGTCATCAGGTTCCGACTTAAGCGTTGATTGGGATATGTCGATGGCTGACGTCTGGAAGCGTTTCGGCTTTTATATCGGGATTATCCTGGGAGTATATGTTTTCATCTATCTGATCGGCTACCCCTTGGCCATAAGTCTTTTTATTTGCCTTTTTTACCGCCTGGTTGCCAAGGCCAAATGGGTCACTTCCGTCGTGGCCGGCTGCGCGGGGCTTGGTTTTCTGGCCCTGGCTTCCAATGTCCTGGGTATGGATTGGCCGGCAGGCTTGTTGAAACTGCCGTGGCCGCTGGGATGATGGCTTGCGTTTATATAAAATTGCATTAAGATAGTATCCTCGATGAAGCTCAAATAACATCTTAATATCGTCGCCTGACAAAGGCGCTTGTGGATAACCCGCGTAACCAAAAACAGGAGATCTCATGAAAAACGAAACCTATATCCGTGAATTTCAGGCCGGCAGCCAGACCTATGCCATGTTCGACATCCAACAATTGGAAACCGAAGGCATTGCCGAGATCGGGCGACTGCCGTTTTCC
>JASFFJ010000605.1:0-5052 GCA_050124355.1 Desulfobacterales bacterium
TACCAAATACCCATTAACCGATAACCAATGACAGATAACTTTTTGCATTTCATTCGATGTTGGACGTTCATATTTCAAAACAATCCTGTAGGGCGTAAATGCAACCTGTGAATGTTAATAATGCAAGTTAGCGCCAATGGGACGAAACTCCTAACTTCCACCACCTAAAATCATTATGTCGCTGAAACTTGAATTCGCTATCCTCAGCATGGTGCTTGGTTCACTATTAGGTTTTATCGTCTGTGGCGTCGCTCACGCTCAAACAGAATCTTACCGCATCGGGCCGCGCGATGTGATTGCCCTGAGCATCTATGCCGGGGGTGAGCTGCAGAGCCAGGTGGACCTGACCGTCTCGGGAAAGGGAACCATCAACGTGCCGTTTATCGGCCCGGTGCAGGCCACCGGACGTACAGTCATGGAGCTTGAAACCCTCGTCACCAAACCCCTGGCCAAGGACTATTTTGTCAATCCGGAGGTCAACATCGCCGTCAAGGAATACCACAGCCTCCAGTACTATATTTCCGGCGCGGTCAAAACGCCGGGGCTTTATAAAATGACATCCGAGCCCACCTTGCTCGAGCTGATCGCCAAGGCGGAGGGCCTATTACCATCACGCGGCAATGTGGCCTACATCCAGCGTAAATACAAGGGGCAGACCGCCAATAAAATGGATATTAAAAAGCGGGCATCTTTCAACGGAGCCATCAAGGTAGATCTGAAAAAACTTTTGGATCAGGGCGACATGAGCCATAACCTGTCGCTTGAATCCGGCGATCTGGTTTACATCCCCCTGGGTAAAGTGCTGGACGTGACCGAATCCAAGATTTACGTAGCCGGACGCGTAAGAAGACCCGGCTCATTTGACTTCCAGCCGGGAATGACGGCCTTGAGTGCCTGCATCATGGCCGGCGGGTTTACCGTGTGGGCCAAACCCCAAAACACCAAATTGATTCGACAGCAAGGCGACAAGCGGATCGTCATTAAAATTAATTTAAGAGATGTCAGAGAAGGCAACATCGCGGACATCAAACTTCAACCGGGCGATAAAATTTACGTGACCGACCGCGGATGGTGGTAGCCGGGGTAGACTTCAACCGTTGAAGGTGCGCCTAGCGGATTGAGGTTGGCGGATTGAGGCAATAAGCTTAGAAATTGAGAAGATCAGAGGTCGGATGTCGTAGGTCGGAGATCAGAGGTCAGCAATTGCAGATAAAAAATGCTGAACAAACCGGAAATTTTTTGCTCCGCAAAACCGACCTCTGACCTCTGACTTCTGATCTCTGACCTTTGCTATGTTACATTCAATGGAGAAAAAGGCCGATACATTCTGTCGACCCTCTTCATAGCGAAGCGTTCGCCCCTCTTCCATCGGTATTCTTTCCTCCTATTAACCGATAACCAATAACTAATAACTCAAAACTCACAACCCAGAACCCTGAACCCTGAACCCTGAACCCTGAACCCGAAACCATGGAACATCTAGACGACCAAGAACAAGAGCGATCCATTCATTTAACGGAATACTACTATACCCTGCTCAAGCATAAATGGCTGATTCTGGCCGCCTTGATTTTGATAAGCATGTTGACGGCCTACTACACCTTCAGAATGGAGCCTGTTTATCAGGCCACCTGCACCATGGTCATTGGAAAGGAAAAGACGACCTCGCCCTTGACGGGTCAACGGCTTGACTATGAAAGCTGGTATGACCAATCTCTGGAGTTCGCCACCCACGTCGAGTTGATCAAATCCCGTCCCGTTATCCTGCAGGTCATCAAAAAACTCAAACTGGATCAACTCAACAAAAAAGAAGAATTCGCCGGCAGTCCGGCCAATTCGTTTTTTTCAGATCTCAAAAAAAATATCCGGTCATTGTTGGGCCGATCCAAACGGGCGCCGACGCCCCGTGAAAAGCAGGACCGCCTGATTCAAAGTGTCAAGGACAATATCCATATTGAAGCGGTCAAGGAGACCCATCTACTGCAAATCAAGGCTGTAAACCTTGATCCGGATCTTGCGGCAGATATCGCCAATTCAGTGGCCCGGTCCTACATCGGGTTCAACCTGGACAACCGTGTCAGCTCATCCAGAAACACCTTGAGCTGGATGACCGATCAACTGCAGGAAATCCAGCAGAAACTCGAGGCTGCGGAAGAAGAATTTCTGGCGTACAAACAAAACCAAAAACTTTTTTCCTTGGCGGGCAGGCAGGCGGGGTTCACCGATAAGATCGCCGACCTCAACGATATTTATATCCAAACCAGAAATCAGCGTGTGGAGGTCATCACAAAGCTCAAGGAATTGGAGCGCAGCGACGGATCGTCAGCCGATGCCCGGCATGTGCGCGCCCTGCTCGATAGCCCCCTGATCAACGACCTTTACAGCCGGCTGTTGAACACCGAAATCGAGCTGACCCATCTGAGCAAGGTCTATAAACACAAGCACCCCAAAATTATCCAGGCCAAAACCGCACTGGAGAGTACCCGCCAAAAGCTGCGGGCTGAAATCAACAAAGAAATGAAGAATATCAGGGCCGAACTGGCGGTGTTCACCCAAAAAGAAGAAGCCTTGAAGCAAAATATCGACAATTTCGAAGCCGACGCCCTGACCGCCAACCGCAAGGAACTCAGGTACACCATCCTGGAACGTAATGTCGACACCCAACAGCGGTTGTACGATATCCTGCTGCAGCGCGTTGAAGAGGCCGACATTACGGGAGATATCGATGTGTCCAACATCCGCATCGCCGAAACGGCCGTGGCTCCTTTGAGCCCGTTCAAACCCAATAAACCCCGACAATTGATGCTGGGTATTGTTTTCGGACTGATGGTGGGGGTCGGATTGGCATTTTTGCGTGAATATTTGGACCGGTCCCTGCGGTCGGAAGAAGATATTCAACAGCACCTGGAGCTGCCGGTTCTGGGACTTATCCCCGAGGCCGAAAAGGGGGAGTACCACAAACAAACTACTTCCGCCCCCCAGCAGTCCTATCCAGAGATCATAAACGCTAAGTTCCGGGCACACCTCTCGTGGGTGAAGAAATTACAGCACCTTTTTTCGGACACCCAATCAATAAAATCCGGTATTGTGGAAACCTGCCGCACCCTGCAAACCCAGATCCAGTTTTGGCGGATGGACAAGCCTGAAACATCCACGCAGACCAGGGAATTACAGGACGTTTTTTTGGATACCCACTCGCCCAAATCCGGTTTTGCGGAAGCCTACCGAACCCTGCGAACCAACGTCCATTTTTGCCGGATAGACACGCCGGTAAAATCCATGGTGCTGACCAGCGCTGTCAATTCGGAGGGAAAGACCGTCACCTCGGCCAACCTGGCCTATGCCAATGCCGAGGCCGGCATGTCCGTTTTGATAATCGACGCCGATCTTAGAAATCCCGTTCTCAGCGATCTTGCACCTTCCCCGGATTCCCCAGGACTTACGGGACTGCTATCCGTTGTTTTCAGCACCGAGGTGCGCAGCGGTTCCCTGGCGGATTTTCAGATCGGTGATTTGTTCAGGTTGCTCAGCATGCAGCGAAAAACGGGCCGGTTGCACCTGAACCAGAATAGCGAAAAAGTTGAGCTTTTATTTTACCAGGGCAAGCTGGTCGACCTCTACTGGGTCACCCGGCCGGAAGATGAGCGCCTGGCCTCCGTCCTGGTGGCCGGCCGGCTGATCACCCGCGAGCAGGTCGATCAGGCCTTTGCCCAACAGAAGGCCACCGGCCAGAAACTGGGGTTTATCCTGCTGCATAACGGGTATATCAACAGGGACGCGCTATCGGGCCCCCTCACCCTGCACATGATGGAGGGCCTTCGCAAAGCATTAAGCTTCTCCACCGGAGGCTTTGCCTTCGAAGAGCATACCGATTCGGATTTCGAACCCGACGCCTTTGATCCCATCGATTTTGATCAGATTTATAAGCAGCTGATCATCGCCGAAGAACCGATTGCCTATCTGCGGAAAATGATCAACCAGGCGGTGTTAAGGACCGACGTAAAAAACCTGTTTCTGCTTCCAGCCGGCAATATTCCGCACAATCCATCGGAGCTTTTGAGTTCTGATCGGATGTCGTTTTTATTGTCAAACCTGCAAAAGCGATTTGACCTGCTGATCATCGACACGCCGCCGGTCATACCGGCCTCCGATGCCCTGCTGGTAGCCTCCCATGTCGATGGCGTCCTTTTGGTGGTCAGGGCCGGTGGCGCCAACCGGGAGCTGGTGATAAAGGCGGCCCAGAGTCTGCAATCGCCTCAGACCAATCTCATCGGCGTCGCCCTCAATCAAATTGACACCAAAAGGTCGGGATATTACAAGCACTATTTCAAGACGTACAGCCAATATTATACGGAAAAGGGGTAAGGCCTTCGACTGATGGTGCCAGCGGGTTGGAAGATAAGAAGATTCTAAGATCGAAAGGACGAATGAAGAGGGAAGATGGACGGAGATCTGAGGTCAGAAGTCAGAGGTCAGAAGACAGAGGACAGAAGTCAGAAGACAGAAGTCGGAGGTCGGAGGGTTGCAAGGATGAACATCGAACGTCCAACATCGAACATCCAATTTCCAATTTCGAAACCCAGAACCCTGAACTTTGAACCCTGAACCTGAATAACCTTTGCGCCTTGGCTTGCCCTGCCTGCCCAACCTGTCCAGCCTGCCCCGCCTGCCCTGTGGAATGTTTACCCCGTGAAATCTCTTTTGTCCTTATTTCTCTGGGGCGAAGCCTATTCCTCCGGGGTAGGTAGGAACTATCGTACTGGGGTTAAATCATTCCGCGTCAAAGCTGGCCGGGTCAATTTGCAGCTAGTCACAGCAGTCCATATTTAATGCCGCCAGAGCATATTTAACCGGGATGAAATCTCTGTTGCCCTTATTTCATCGGGGTTAAACCTTTTTCCCTTGTTTAACCGGGGCGTCTTAGCGCGATACATTTAAGATCGAACCAATTCCAGCATCAATCCGCGAAGCGATTTTCTGTGTGAGTCCGCTTGAGTCCGTGGTTAATCTTGTTTTTTTAACGAGAATGCGGCTTTCAAGAACTCCAACTTT
>JASFFJ010000606.1:0-5050 GCA_050124355.1 Desulfobacterales bacterium
GCGGCCAATCGGCAGCATCTCCTTGGGCTGGGATTTGGTGGCCGGTAAAAGCCTTGTACCCAGGCCGGCCACCGGCACCACTGCAATGTTGATCTCCATGTTTTTGACTCCAATGGTGGTTTAACCGCGTTGAAGAGGACGGTTTTATTTATGTTGCATAAAAGTATCATCACTGTTTAAAAGCAACAAAGCGAAAAAAGATATCAATTTCGTCGTTCCATCCCACAGCTTCTCAAGTTAGAAACCCTGCGCCATCTGCGGAATCTGCCAGATAAATCTTGGCCGCATCAGCGACCTCCGGGTGAAGTTTCCGGTAAGCTTGCTGAATATTTGCAGCGGCAGCTTCCGCACGGTCCCTTTTAACAAAACCAACCACACAACCACCGAAGCCGCCGCCCATAAACCGCGAACCGAGCATTCCGTCAGCGGAGCTTACAATTTCCTGCAGATCAAAAATAGGCTGAATGCCGCATTCGTATTGTTCCATAGAACTTCGGCAGGATGCCAACATCAATTGTCCGAATTCATCGAGCGATCCCTGGCGCCAGGCGATGACTCCCTTGCGGACCCGCTGAACCTCGCTGAAAAAATGATTGGCCCGTCGTCCGATCTCCGGTGCAAGTTTGTGGCCATAGCGGTCAAAAATCTTATCAGGAACATCTGACAGGATCCGGACTAAGCCGCTGCCTGCCAAGTGTGAAAGACGGGCTGCCGCTTGTCGGCATTCTTGGACCCGGGTGTTATAGCCGGATGTGGTCAGTTCTCTTGAATATCCGGAGTAAGCAACGAGGATTCGATAAGGATTTTTTTCCGGTGGTTTGGGCAATTCTCTGATCTTTTTTTCTTTGGTGTCGATATGCAGCAGGCGGTCTTTGTGCCCGAATACGATACTGGCTTGATCCAGAATACCGTTTTCCAGTCCGATATATTTATTTTCAGCCCGTTGGGTGAGGTGAACATAGTCCCATGGTTGCAACCTGATCTGATTGGCAGCCGCAAACGCATGAAGATACGCCAGAAGCACCGATGCGGATGAACTCAGACCGCAACCCGGAAGCATGCCGTCCAGAACGCCGGCAATGCCTTTATTGATTGGATAGGTTTCTTTCAATGCCAGGGCCGCCGCTCTGACATAAACGTCCCAGGAACCACCGGTTGTTTCAGGAATCCGGTCGAGCTCGAAGACTGCCTTTCCAGGATAATTTTTGCTTTTCAGCCGAACCGTGCCGTCAGCCGTGGGTGCAAAGGCCAAAAGGGTGTAAGCGTTGATGGTCATACCGAGCACCGGACCCCCTTGGTGATCGATGTGGGCACCCAGCGGACAAATACGATAGGGGGAGGCAATTACGCAGATGTCACCTGCAGCCATCTCTTGCTCGGCAAAGAATAGATCTGTAATGTTTTCTTTGGCCTGCACCAGATCGGGAAATTCCATAGGGTACAGATAATTGGCTTTTGATCACAAGTCAATCCCAAAAAAAAGATTTCAATTTTACGAATTTTATCAACTAGTTTCATAAGAATTTGATATGACAAAGTATATCATACGTGCTAACCTCGCTCTAGTCCACGAAAATGATTGAAAAAGATTTTTTCATGTAATAGAAGGATATGTGGATGAAAGGGGGTATTTTATGACGCAATTTTTATCTGAAGATTTTTTACTTCAAACTGAAACGGCCAAAGCCTTATATCATGACTTTGCGAAAGACATGCCGATCATTGACTATCACTGCCATCTGCCGGTGCAGGAAATTGCCGAGAACCGCAGCTTTAAGAATCTCACCCAAATCTGGCTGGACGGTGATCATTACAAATGGCGGGCCATGCGTGCCGATGGTGTTGCCGAAAAATATATTACCGGAAATGCCACGGATCTTGAAAAATTCCAAGCCTGGGCCGCAACCGTGCCCAACACCCTGCGCAATCCGCTCTATCTCTGGACCCATCTTGAACTCAAACGCTACTTTGGAATCAGTGATAGGCTGTTAAATCCCGATACCGCCAATGATATTTATGAATCAGGAAGGCAATTACTTCAGACCGGGGCTTTTAGGACCCGTGAGCTTTTAAAAAACATGAACGTGAAGTTGGTGTGTACGACCGATGATCCGATTGATGACCTGTCTCATCACCTGAAACTTTTTGAGGATCAAAGCTTTGACATCAAGGTTCTACCGGCCTTCCGACCGGACAAGGCCATGGCGGTGGAAAGACCCGATGCGTTCAACCGGTGGGTTGATCAGCTGGAAGGGTCTGCGGATACTAACATCGTCGATTTCGAATCCTTCCTGGCGGCGCTGCAACAGCGACATGATTTTTTCCACCGCAAGGGTTGCCGTCTATCAGATCACGGCCTTGAACAGCCCTACGCGGATAATTTTTCAGCCCCAGACATCGCCCGCATTTTCGAAGACGTCCGCAGCGGAAAGACGATCGGCCAGGCAGAGATCCGACAGTTTAAATCCGCCATGATGTTGGAGCTGGCCGGTATGGATGCGGAAAAAAATTGGGTCCAGCAATTTCACCTGGGACCCTTGCGCAATGTGAATTCGCGTGCCCTAAAGATCCTGGGGCCGGACACCGGCTTTGACACTATGGGAGATTTTAAAATGGCAAGGCCGCTGGCTATATTTTTAGACAAGCTGGAGCGGGCAGACAAGCTGGCCAAAACCATCTTTTACAGCATAAATCCCGGGGACTATGATATGCTGGCTGCCATGATCGGAAATTTCCAGGATGGTAGCGTTCCGGGCAAGATGCAGTTTGGCGCCGCCTGGTGGTTCAATGATCAGCGGCTCGGCATCGAACATCAGCTCAATGCCCTATCCAATTCAGGCTTGCTCAGCCGTTTTGTCGGCATGCTGACCGATTCTCGTAGCTTTTTGTCCTACCCGCGCCATGAGTATTTCCGTAGAATATTATGCAATTTGCTGGGCAAGGACGTCGAGCGTGGTGAATTGCCCGATGACATCGCGCTATTGGGAGCCATGGTTAAAGATATATGTTATTATAATGCTGAGCGCTATTTTGATTTTTAATTAACTGGCGATACGAATTAATAGAGTTATTCGCATATGAAAATTCGGGCTTGGTTCTAACATCGGCCACGGCTTATTCGTAGGTTGGGTTGAGCATCCCGATCTCTTTTGTTGGGTTTTGTTCCTCTACCCAACCTACTTGCCAGCCATTATTGTGCTATCAGCTAAACCCAACAAAATGGCCGAATATAGAACTATCCCCGAAAATTCCAATGACCGAAATTCAAAACATGCGAAACGGCTATCAAACAATAGATAAGTCACCAGAATGTTTGGGTCATTGGTCTTTCGAATTTGAATATTGTTTGGAATTTGGCTATTGGGATTTGAAACTTTAGGCCTCTAACGGTGGAAGTGAATTGCTTCAATCCTGCTGGGCTATTATCAACTTTGACGTTTCGCTGATTCATCTTCTCATCCTTCTTGACAAAAAAATAAAGTCCATCTAAAATTCCACGGCTCAAAATAAGCCTCCTACCGGCTTTTGGCCATGAACGCCCGGCCCCGTCGTTGCGTTTTCAGCGGCGACATCTCGGCTGGTAGCGACGCTGTCCGACGGCGTATCCAGCTCTGCCAGTTGCACTAAAGCTCTTTACATGCCGATTGTTTGGCTAAATGTGTCAAACACTTTCGGTTGGGTATTGCAATCAATAGGTGTTTCGCATTACCAGAGGCGTCGAAGCAATGATCAACGTGGATTCAAATTTGAAGCAAATTTTCAATATATTTGGATAGGTTTTACCTCTAAGTTACAAAAGTTAGGACGACAAGATTTTGAAACGCATCCTTCATCGAATCTTCAAAGGGGTTATCATTCTCGCCGGGATAGGTATTATCCTGCTTGCCGCGCTATACCTGCTGCGCGGTGTTCTGATCGCTCCCCAGATTCAAAAGCTTCTGGAAAGCGCTTTCGAATCTCAGCTCGGAATGGAAGTGGACGTTGGGAATATCGGTGGGTCCTATATCACCGATTTCGAAGTGAGTGATGTCACCACCCTAAAGCCGGCCGCCGCTGGATCATTGGTTTCATTGGAATTGAAACGACTGCGGGTGTCCTATAGCCTGTTGTCTTTTTTGAAAGGCCTGAATGCGTTTCTGGGCGATGTCGCCGTCGAACTTGATGCCGCCAAACTGGAATTGGATCTGACGCGGCAGGATGCGACGCAACCGGCCCCGCCGGCAGCCGATTCAATGGGTCCGGTTTTTTTACCATCGATGCTTCCCAGAATTCGGATTGATGACACATCCGTGTTTCTGCGGGGACCGGATTATGAGACGGCGTTTAAAGGAATCGCTATAGATACTCGCTCACAGCAAATAGCGGATACCACACTTCAACTTCAGGTTGCGGAATGGAGCTGGTCCCATCCGACGGTGCGCGCCGGTAAAACGCCGGTCTCGCTAGAAATCGAGTACACTGCAGAAAAAGTAACAATTAGAAGGTTAATGCTGGGCGAATCGGAACTGGCGGAGTCGGTGCAGATCGGGCTGAAGACCTTGCCGCAGACATTGCCCTTTGCGGCCAAGCTTCGATTGGCCGGCGGCCGATTAGCGCTCGATGGAGAGTTAGGTTCTACTAACCTGTTAGGTCGAATTAAAGCGGACGACATCAATTTGGCGCAAATTTTTTCCTTTTTCACAACCAAGATCGACCTCGAAGGAAAGACCTCGATGACGGCAGATGTCAGGCTGCCCTTGGAACAGCCAACGGATCTCGTCGCCGCTCTGGAGATAAATTTGACCCAGGGAAAGATATTCGGCCTGGCGGCAGATGAGCTGAGCTTAAGAGCCCAGGCAAAAGACGATCGGATGCGCCTGGAAAAACTCGATTTGCTGACCGGAGAAAATAAAATTGAGATTAAGGATCTCGGCACGTCCGCCGGCGCGGTGTTCGGGGGCGACGTCGAAGGCATTTTACGAACGCTGGCGGGTGCTTTTTCCTTCGACTGCCGGAATCTACCTGCCCTTATTTCCCTGGCGGGCCTGGACCTAGCTGCCGAGATCGATAC
>JASFFJ010000607.1:0-5036 GCA_050124355.1 Desulfobacterales bacterium
TTATCAAGAATTTACTAAAAAGCACTACATTGTCGTAATTTGAGCTGTCATGCTTGGTTTAATATACCTTGCCATTATCTAGAATTCGTAATTATTTCAGATAGAAAAGTGATATCATCACCGCGTCTACTCTCTTTATCCGTTTTAGATTCCATATTCAACCATTTTTTAACCTCAAACAATTTTGTATACATCCAAATTGGGTAATTCTTATTGCGGTGTTTGGACTGCGCTTTTAAATCCATCAAAAATTGAATCGCTATATTTCGGGTTTGCTGGACAAATCTAAAATTCCCGGTAATTGTAGGTTTCTCCTGGCTAATTCACAATTTGATCAAAGTAGAGATAACTTCCATTTAGTCGAATGAGGTCAAGAAATCGATTCTATTGTATATTTGTTCAACCAATCCTCAATTATATATCTGCATAAAAAATCGAACACGAAGAGTCGCAGACCGGGAATAAACAGGTTTTTTTATCCAGGTTTCTAATTGATATCTCAGGTACAAAAATTAGGTCTGTAATGCCAATATGTTGGAGAGTTATCTGGAGTTTTCAGCTCGTTTGAAACAGATATCGCTTTCGCTCCTATTCTATCTTCTTTTGCGTATGCCAAAAAAAAATATCGGCCATTTCATTTCTCTTTATCGCTGATGCAATGAATTGCCAAATGTTCTTTCATCAATGTCAGGGAAAAGTCAAAAAAGGCTGTCGCCATCATACACGCACATGCCAGGAGCTGGATACATTTTTATTGACATACTGGGGCGCCGATGTGATAACCCCGCCCACAATATTTGTCAACATTACCTTCATCCGTTATTAAATCCAAAACTTGTAATCGTTCAGCAAGCATCAGGCAGAGCATAAACTCGAGAATCGATCCTGAACGGCAGACCTTGAGATTCAAGCCGAATACCGTATCCACACCATGATCTACAGTCGAGCATTTCTCATAATGGCCTTGGCAAATTTTTTTACCATGTCAAGCATCAGTACGTTTTTTCTTTTCCCGCTCTTCATCACTCGGCATGGCGGCACCAAAGCGGATATCGGCATTATGATGGCGGTATTTACTATCGCTTCGATTGTTTCCCGTCCGTGGATCTCCGAAATGATTGATCGCATAGGCCGAAAAAGATGCTACACCCTTGCCTGCCTGGTTCTGAGCTTTATGCCCCTTGTCTATCTTCTGTTCGAGGGGAATCTTTCATCGTTTTACATTCCGCTGCTTTTGGTCAGATTCATGCACGGCATCGGGATGGCGCTGGCGTTTACAGCGGTGATGACCTATGTTGCCGACATAGTTCCAAAACATCGGCTTAACGAAGGCCTTGGAATGTTTGGTGTGACTGCACTCGTGGCGCTTGCTGTCGGACCGATCATCGCCGAGATGGTCATCAGACAATTTGGTTTTCAAATATTTTTCATCATGTCAGGCGTACTTTCGGTTGTCGGGCTTCTGCTCCACCTTCCACTGGCGGAGTCATACGTCGAATCTAATCTGGGCAAGTTATCCCAGTCGTTTTTTTCGGTTCTCATGGGAAAAAGGCGGATTATGATTGTGGTATTGGCCTTTTTATTCGGCTTGGGATTATCATCTGTCTTTGGCTTTCTAACCCCATATGCCGAGGAAAAACAGCTGACCTTCATCTCACTTTTTTTTATCACCTATTCGACGGGGGCGGTTGCCATGAGATTTTTCGGCGGACGACTGGCTGATAAGGTTGGTGAGCGCCGTATTATTCCCTATGCGTTTATCATCACCAGTTGCGGAATTGGGATGCTGACGCTATTGAGCGGAGATTTGATACTAATTGTATCGGGTCTTATTTGCGGTTCGGGACACGGCCTGCTGTATCCCTGTCTCAATGCGGTCGCCCTCCGCAATGAACCCCAGAAGATCCGGGGCAAAATCATGGGAATTTTTACCGGTAGTATCGACTCCGGTTTTTTTTTAGGGTCGATCCTGTTTGGCTATATCGGCAACTGGTTTGGATACCCGGTGCTGTTTCTCATTGCCGGTCTGATCCTTTTGCTGGGCTTTGGCGTATCTCGACTCCAGACGAAATCGGGTCAGGCAACCCATCACATTTCTGATTGATTACCCGAATTGGGCATACTAGCTTAATAGGACGCGATGAAAGTGTTGGTCGCATTATCGCAGTTGATTTAATATGCAATGATCAAGATTTAATCTTGCATCCCATAAAATTGAGACAGAACTTGATCTGACAATAGGCCTAACAGTGATATATTTACTATCTTTTCCGGGCGTCACTTGTGATATATAGAATTTTTCGTGTCCAGCTTGAGTTGCCCTAATTCTTGAGGTTTTCTGCCTTTTGGCATGTAAAATCATAAGCTGATATATATTTATTTTTTGATGACCTTAATTGTCACATCAATTACACCTGCATCTAAGTTCGCAATACTTGTAAAAGCTGATCTGGATAAATCAATAATTCGGTTTTTCACATAAGGCCCTCTATCATTGATCCTTACAATTACACTTTTACTATTTTTTGTATTTGTTACTTTAACTGATGAAAATATCAACCAACCAAATAGGAAGAAATCCCATTACCAGGCCTTCAGCTTTAATTATTTCTGGTGGCTTTTGCAGCTAAGCTTTGATATTGGCACCGGAATCATCAAAAAAATAGTTTAAATTAACCTTTAGCGCCTCAATAGTTAATTTCAATCCAGCAATGTTCAATCGAAAGGCATACATCATGTAGAAATTTTGACTGCCTGAATCCGTTATATCTACGCCCGTCGCTTTTGCATCGCTTTGATTTTTATCTAAAACCAGTAAACGATCTCCTTGGGTTTTGAAACGCAGTGAAAAAAGGTATTTGTCACCGTCAAATGTCACTGCGACTATAGGTTGGTTTAGGGCATCAAAAACAGCCGCCTTGAAATTCAGCATGGCCCTTAACCTAACAAGCAGCTTTCCGATATGAGGAAGATTTTTTTAATCGCATTGATGTTCATCCTTCCCACAATATCAAATTTTTTGGACCGCTACCCCCCTTTTTTTCTTCATAGACGATATTATTAACGGGACTACTCTTAGCCTACATCCTTAATTACCGACTGACCATCATCTCATCTGAGTCGGTATGTACAAAGCGTTCTCAGGCAGAATCATAATTAAAATAATCGCTGCAACAGTTGCGACTAAAAAGGGGACAACTCCTGTGAAAATTCAGAACTCTTGACGTGTCGTAAATTTACGCATATTTTGACTACAAATTTTGTAGGTTCTTTAGATATCAGAGCTTCCCGAGAAATTTTTTCCAATTGGGGTCACGAGCCCTGAAATTACGCGCAAAGGGACATCTTTGGCGACGCCTTTTATCAACCTCCTTTGTTGTAGCGCGCCCATTCGGGCGCCGGTTTCGGTTTGGGTTTGGTGCCATAGAAAATATCATCCATCAGATTGAACAGCTGTCTTGAGTGGTGATTGCGGGTAATCAATGTTCGTATGAGTTGGTGGGGTAAAGTACTCGCATGACTCCAGGGACAGACCCGCATGCAAATATTACAATCCGTACCCACCTTACCCCAATAGTCAAAACAGGTTTCGGCATTTAGCTTCCACCGTAACGTGCCATTGCATTCTTCCTGATCGCCCAGGGGAATGGAGTTGGACGGGCAGCAATGTGCACATTTTTTACAACTCCTGCAAAAATCTTGAGCGCCGATATCGACGGGTTTATCGGGGATCAGCGGCAGGTCCGTTGTGACCGCTCCCAGGCGGACCCGCGGACCATAATTTTTGGTCATTAAATATCCCAGTCGACCGGTTTCTCCCAAACCGGCATCGACGGCCAATGGAACCAGAAGCGCATCATAATGCCGCAGATGGTTGGCGGTTGCCGAATATCCAAGATTCGAGATAAACGCGGCCAGTTGGGTCGCAACAAAAGCGCCCTGGGCATAATTGCACATACTGGCAATGGTTGTGGGAGTATGGGGGGCGGTTCCCACCAGTTCAAAGGCCATTTCGGTCGCAAAGACCACCGCATATTTATGGGTAAGTTCGATCTTCCGGCCCCAGTCATCCCAGTTTTCATTAAACACTTCCCCCCGGTGGGAGTAGATCCAGAGGGGATCGATTTCACAGATACCCACCAGATTGGCGCCAATGCCGAGGGTATACCCCTTAACCCTGGTGCTGGCTGCCCCAGGGCTAAGTCCCACTCGTTTCCCTTTAAATGCAGGGTGGGCCGGAGGGTTGAATTTTTCCGGCTGCGAGAGATGCAGCGGAATGGACAGCGATGCCAGGGTGGCAGCCACATTGGGTCGATCATAGGGTCGATCGATGGCGCCGGGATGCCCCAAAGGACCGCCCTTTTCTCTGCGGGTGGCATCGAAAGTTTCGAATTCAGGTCTCATTTCATAATAGGTTTTATATTCTTCCGATCCCGGTCGAAGGGTCCGGTTGCGCGCAAAGACAATGTCTCTTTCATCCGTTGGGCTTACCTCTCCCAGGATCAATCCGCTGGTACCATTCAAGGCGCGCGGGTTTGGTTCTGTTTTTCGCATCAGAAAAAAACAGAGGCCGCCGGCCAGGGCAAGACCTATGATCAAAAAGATGAATCCTGAATTGGTTTCGAAAAAACCAATGGTATTAAGGCAAAATAAAAGGATAACCAGACCCAGCATCAGCAGAAACTGAATCCCGCTATAAACCGTGGCCCGCGGTTCTTTTTCCCATACACAGGAAATAAAAAAACTTAGACCGATGATGGCCTGTATGCTAGCACCTGCAGCAGCAATGAAAAATAGGATCGTTTTCATGATTCCTCTTTCCGAAGATTTATAAACCGTCACATTACACAAAAATAAAAGTGATTCAAGCTGATTATGTTCCTGAAGGTTTTTTCTTAGATCCAACATGTGATTTCAATGATTTTTTCAGCTGAGGTGAGATTTGAGATGGCGTTGCTAATACGGATCGGCCCATCTGCCCAATGTGTCTGAGGGGATGGACCAGCTTGTAGGATTTGCTATGAAAGGGCGTGGCA
>JASFFJ010000608.1:0-5032 GCA_050124355.1 Desulfobacterales bacterium
TTTTCATGTAGCCATTCAAGATGCGATGGGGTGGCTGGATTATCATTTACATGCTTTTCGTTTCCGCCCGAGACATAAAAGAAAATCCATTGAAATCGGTATTCCTGGAGATGACTATGATGATATAGAAGTAATTCCTGGTTGGGAAATCCATATTATTGATCATTTTACTGAACCTGGCCAAATAATTGAATACGAATATGATTTTGGTGATTCGTGGTATCATGAGATTTTATTTGAAGGAATACTTCTTAAAACAAAGGGCGAAAAATATCCAAAATGTTTAGCTGGTGAACGCGCCTGTCCTCCTGAAGACTGCGGAAGTGTTGATGGATATTACCGGGTTGTTAAAATTCTTAAAAATCCAAACCATGATGAGTATGAAGAGCATGTCGAATGGCTTAAAGGGCACGCAAAGAATTATCATCCCTATAAACCTGATGAGTTCAACCCCGATAAGGTTCGTTTCGACAATCCAAAGCAGAGATGGAAATATGCTTTTTCCAAAGATTGAAAAGAGCAAGGCCATAACCTGCCATTTCACTCCGACTGGTGTTCCGCTACCGCTCCACACCAGCCGGTGAATTCTACGTTATGTGTTTAGAGAATCATGAAACGTCTTGAAAGACTCGAACTGATCGACCGCATAGGGCGCGAGCTGCAATCCCGAATGTCCTATACGGACATAGACGTCTACTTAAAAGATTGCAGCGTTGATACTTCTAAGGAAACTTCGAATGTAAACAGCAAACGGGCCGAGATGTGCTTATTATCCCAATCAGAAAGGGACTTGATCCGTATGGATTTATTGCCAAATATCAAGGGTATCAAGGTGAATCACGAACAATCGGCGAAGCAGCCTCTGCAATATTCAAGATCTTGGCCTCGAATCCAAAGACGAAAGGAAAGCTCGCGGATGTCCTTGTTGGATTGTTGCTGGCAGCCAAAACAACTGAAGATGTTGAACGTTGGCTAGGTCTTTTAAAATCATTTGATGGGCTTCCGAAGCGCCATGCTGAACGACTGCATGCCAACGCGGGAGAGAATGCGATCCTCTTAGAAACAGAATCAAATTTAGAGCTATTAAACGAGCTTCTAAGAAATCATGGGCTTGATGAGGTCATTCAAAAGCCAAAATCTTCAGCATCAATTGATGATGATATCCCATTTTGAAACACATAACCCATGGGTTGGTTGCGACGGCAAAATGCCGCCGCGCCACAACCTAACCGTTCGCGCTAATAGCAAAGGGCAATTATACAATGACCAAGAAAGAATTCTTGAATGCCGTATCCAATGGTAAAGAAGACATAATCCAGATGATAAGACCGAGGTTTAAAAAATAATTATGGCAATCGACCAGAAAAAGAGGCAGAAAAGAATCGCGAGGAAGAAATCCAAACGAAAAGTAGCTATATCTTCGAAAAAAAAGGATTTTTCTTTTGGGAAAAAAATATCTCCCAAAAAAGCAATCATAGTTGCGAAAAATTCTCCTATTGAAGCCTGCTTAATTCGGAAGGATATTTTCTCTGAAGGTATTGGCACAGCAATCGTTTCACGCAAAATGCCAAATTCTCGGTTAGGTATTGGTGTATTCTTATTGGACGTATGGTGTTTGGGTGTTAAGAATACATATTTTACAGTATTATCTGAGGATGAATATTCGGATAGAATAGAAGAAATTAATGTTCACGAAACTCTTGAAAATATCCATCCGTCATGCGCTCGAAAATTAATTGACCAATGCATCCATTTTGCTGATGGATTAGGTTTTAAGCCACACAAAGATTTTAAAATTTCACGTCAGCTTTTAGTTGACATTGATCCTACTGTATGTCCGAATCAATACACTTTTGGAAAAGATGGAAAGCCATTTTATATATCAGGACCTAATGAGAATTTGAATCAATCAAATAAGATTATTAGTTCACTACGTCGACACTGCGGTGAGGGTAATTTTGACTACATTATGTCCTTAAATGAAGAAGCCGAATTTGAATGAATAGTAGGGTTATTTGGCTTACAAAAGGTTCGAATTGACGCAGGGATTTTTGGTTCTTTTTAAGTTTTGTGCTTTAATTGAGTTCTGAGTAATTTACACCTGCCTATAGAAATTCCTGTGCAACTAAACCTTGACGTCATTTTTCCAATCGATAGCATATTATGAAAATAAGAGAAGCAACTGAAGTCGACTTTGAAAAAATCTGGCCGATATTCCAAGAGATTGTATATGCCGGGGAAACTTATGCATATCCCCGGAACACTTCCAAAGAGGAGGCCAGGCGGCTATGGATGCATATGCCTCGTAAAACGTATGTGGCTGAAGAAAAAGGACAAATACTTGGAACTTACTACATCAAAACAAATCATGCAGGGCCGGGTAGCCATGTCTGCAACTGCGGCTATATGGTCTCTTCAAGAGCAAGGAGCAAGGGTCTGGCCACATCCATGTGTGAGCATTCACAAGAAATCGCGATTAAGTTGGGCTATAAGGCAATGCAATTCAATATTGTTGCCACAAGTAATGACGGTGCCGTAAGGCTATGGCACAAACTTGGTTTCGATACGGTTGGCCGTT
Source organism: Desulfobacterales bacterium (assembly GCA_050124355.1). Taxonomy (GTDB): domain Bacteria; phylum Desulfobacterota; class Desulfobacteria; order Desulfobacterales; family JAFDCJ01; genus JAFDCJ01. Next base: position 2,579 of record JASFFJ010000608.1, read on the forward strand.
TACCAAAGGCATTCAATCACCCTGCCAAGGGTTACGTGGATGCTTTGGTCATGTACAAGTGGTTGGAGACAACATGACGATAAGAATCGTAAGGTTAGGTAGCCCAAGAGCTAGAAACGAGGGATTGCGGATCGGTGCGGTGCGGCGCCCCCCACGGGGTGTAAGGAAGGAGGACTATGCGTCAAAAGACATCTACGATGTTTGGTTCCCAAACCTCTCGCCGAGTGAAGCTTTATTGAAAGAAGCATTAGCAATAAATAACGAAAAATCCTGGAAAGCGTTCAAACGTAAGTTCATGGCTGAAATGAAATTACCTGAGGCGAGAAGAGATTTGGATTTAATCGCCGCGCTTTCTCATCAGACGAACTTCGCAATCGGGTGCTATTGCAAGGATGAATCGCGCTGTCATCGATCGATATTGAGAGAGCTTCTCGAAAAGAGAGGCGCAAACGTCATGAAAGGTTGAATATTTCGTTATTCCCCAATAATTTTAACCAACACTCGTTTGCGTCGACGACCATCGAATTCACCATAAAAGATCTGTTCCCAGGTACCGAAATCGAGTTTACCATCAGTAACCGCCACAACGACTTCCCGCCCCATGACCTGTCTTTTCATGTGAGCGTCGGCATTGTCTTCACCGACATTGTGCCGGTAACCGGATACCGGCTCATGGGGGGCGATTTTTTCCAACCAGACGTCATAGTCGTGATGCAGCCCGGACTCGTCGTCATTGATAAAAACGGAAGCTGTTATATGCATCGCGTTGCACAACACCAGACCTTCTGCGATTCCACTCTCCTGCAGACACGCCTCAACCTCCGGCGTTATGTTAATAAATGCGCGTCGTTTGGGCACTTCAAACCACAGTTCTTTGCGATAACTTTTCATTTCGACCTCCTTATTGCTTCCGAAACTTGCTGATTGTACTTCTGATATTTGCTTCCGTCCAATTTCTGCCGGTTATGGTTTTGTACCCTTGTGCTTCCAGGGCTTCATAAATTTCGCTAATCTGAACGCCTTCCTTGTATAGCTTCTCCATTAACTTCGTGCCTTCTTGATATTGCGCTCGATATTGGTCCTTTTTTGCTTCATAGGCATTAATTTTCCCATCCATTTTACGGGAAAACCGTAAGTTGTGCTTTTTGCTTTCACGGTGCAAGGTGGCAGCTGTCCAAGATTTACCGGTACGGGTTTTATACCCCTGATCGTTCAAATACCGTGTCATTTCATCAATGGATGAAACTTGATTCAGGTGCCCCCTGACAACCTCCATGGCCTTGTCGAACTGTTCTTTATAGGTTTCCTTAACTTGAAGAGGTCGTTCAGTAGAAGGTTGAGCTTTCGGGCGGACGTAGTTGATGCCATCATGCCACTTTTTCATTCTTAACTTATGCTTATATTTCATTTCGTCATAAATGGGGCAATTTGGCTGACAGGTTGCCTTCAGTTTATTTTGTTCGCAGCCGCAATCAAAAGATACATCTTCAGATCGATAGATGTATTTAATGAGGGACTTGGTGCTATGGCGAATCCTGGATGGTGAAGAGGATGATATTTGAGACAATTCCCGCTCACAATAGCCTATGATCCAGTTGCGGCACTTGTCCGCAGAAACGCCGATATGTTTCAACCAGGCAAGAACAAAGTGAGTGACATCCTGCCGGGTTGGGAAGAGGTCACCAGCTTTGAAGCGCTCGGCAACTATCCCATTGGTCATCACGTCCTGGATGCAGGCATATATTTTTTGTCGTTGAACATTATTCAGAATTTTTATTAGCCGATCAATTTCTTTTGCCATGATGCCTATTTCCAATTAAATATTTAATGATGTCTGGTTAAATAAATATCTGGATTTTCAATATGGTCTAATTATGAATAGTCCAACGTCGATCCCGGCTTGTCAGGTCAATGAATCTGTATCTTTTTTAGCAACTGATTGGCCGCTGTCAAGCTAGGATCCCAGGTTGGTCCGAAAGGGGGTGCATAAGCAAGATCGGCCTGACAATACTGCGCCACGGTCATACGGCTATGCAAGGCGACTGCCGGGCCGTTGATGCGATGGGCGACGCCTTCTGTTCCGACCATTTGTGCGCCCAGCAAGCGGCCTGATGTTTTATCCCCGATCATATTTACCTGGATGGTTGTATTGCCGGGATGAGCGTGGGCCTTGGACCTGGATTTGATCATAATCTCGACCGGTGCGAAGCCGAACTTTTCTGCTTCGGCTACGTTCAGGCCGGTGCGCGCCACCTCGAAATCAAATACGCGAAATACAGAGGTGCCCACAACGCCGTCGAGGGCAACGTTCTTACCGCAGATATTGTCCGCCGCCGCCCAGCCGCTGCGATTGGCCCTTAGGGCCAGAGGGATCCAGGTTTTTTCTCCGGTGACGACATGGTAGGCGTCCGCGCAGTCACCGGCGGCATAGATGTTTTTATCCGATGTGCGTAA
>JASFFJ010000609.1:0-5012 GCA_050124355.1 Desulfobacterales bacterium
CATATCAACCCTGGGGCAAACTGCTGGCTCTATGAAACGAAAGTCGGGGGGTAGGCAACAAGCATTCAGGTCTTCAGGCGAATGATCTTCAAGACGAGACGCCAGAGTTTCCGGTACCATTTTTCAAGAGTTGCGTCACCGTATCTTTGTCTGCGGGTTCGGCAAGTGCAAAACCCTGAACCATGTCAAATTCAATCAGTTCACTGATTATCATTGAAAGCGAATGGATTGCATTATCTGATAGTTTATGGGACTGCAAAAAATCTGCACTTTCATTTCTGACCTTTTCAATTTCATCCCAATCTGGTTTTACTTTGAATTCGATAAATTTCTTCATCGCGTTTCCGGTCTCCTTGCATATTATTCCGCCCTTACGGAAGTGTTGCAACAGCCGCAGGGTCACTAAGGCAAGGCCTGCAGCAAACGGATCTGCATTTGGCCGCAAATCAAAATCAGATCTACAGGGATTCTCCATTACCGCAAACATGCAGAAAAAAATTTTCTATAAATTGACATTACAGGCGGTTACGATAAAATTGTAGAACGGATGTGGGATCAAAGTCCAAGTGACAGGTTTCCACCGGCTTGGCTGTACCGCTCTAAAACTTTTGGATGCCGGTTAGGTGATAAAAATCAATTTATTTAATTTGGTGAACGACCATGTCGACTCGTCAAGTACCCGTTTGGCAGACATTGGGTGATGCCCTCCGCGCTCCTTTTTATCTCAAGGCGGCTTCCTGGAAAACACTTGCAAAGCCTATTCTCGCGCTGGTCATTTCGAGTTTTTTTCCTTTCGTTGTCAGATACTTCAACTGGGGTAGCACGGTTCTACTGATAGCCATTCTGCCTGTCTGGGCTGCGGGTGCCTGGTTGGCTATGGGTTTTCAGCGTCACTTGCTGCTGGGGACCGCTGCATGTGAGCCTGGTTTAAGACCCTGGCACCGGTATGGGCTTTATTGCGTGACCCTGGTGTTAGTGTGCATATTCTTGCCGGTTTACTGGACATTTACCTGGTGCTGGTGTATTTATCAATACTCGCCTTTTCTTACCGGAGTCTGGCGGACGACCAACAGCTTCCCGCTGCAGACGTTTCAATAACCGGACGCCGGTGAATTCTCAACCCCCGCGTATCATGGCCTGTGCTATGCTTGGCGCTGGTAGGTCTTGGTGGAATTGCGATATGGGATGCTATTTACCGGGTGGGACCCGGTGAGAATGTCGTAATCTCCAGACTCGGCAGGCCTGAGCGCATCGAGTCAGCCCCGGGCATTAAGGTCAAGATCCCTTTACTCGAAGACACCCAACTGGTCTCTACAAAGGATGTCTACCATACCGAGGGTATAGGCCGCTTTTTGACCATGACCAAAGACACCCACTCGTTAAATTACAATGCCCAATGGTATGTTGCCGATACGGAAGTTTTTACGCGGGCGACAGCTGGTCGGCCCCGGTCGGTCGAGATCAGGATTGATAATCTGCTGACCGACGAACTGCGCAACCGGATTGTGAAGCTGAGCCAGGATGAAGTGCGACAGCTGTTAGATGCTGGAACAGGGGTATATAGTAGTGATGAGAGACCGCATCGTGAGGCTCCATTTAGCGGGGTTTTAAAGACTATCAATGCCAGGGTCCTGGATTTTGGAATAGAGCTAACCGCGTTGGGGGTCGAAACCGACAGCCGCCCCGAATCGGAATAACTGCTTGGCAACCATCATTTTAAGTTGAGAAACAGGGCTAATTTTAATCATTTTTTTCATTTTTGTATTGATGCATGATGGTAGCGCCACTCCCTGGAATATGCAGACGCATCGCTTTTTTAAAATATACCCTTCGGTAGATATTACTTGTAGATTACTTTAATGATTCAGCGGCCTTTAAATATGAATCACACGCTTCGATCTTGTTTTTATCTTCCCCTGCTTTTTTAATACACTTTTTATAGTCTTCAACTAACTTGAGCCTTTCCTGGGCGATTTTTGCCTGGGAATCAGCGCTCCTGGCCGTAGCTCTGTTGGCCTTTCTTTCTGATCCTCCACAAGCTACTGCTATCACCACAACGCAAACTATAAATAAAGCCTTCAATGTTCTCATAGCTCCTCCTGAAGTTAAATTACAAATTAAAATTAGCCCCTATTCCCACCATTGATAATTGTCATACGAAATTAATGTTTTCAAGGTAAATATTTTGGGAAGGGGGTCGACAGCCCAGACTAAAAGAGATTAAGATAGTGAAGAATTGGTAGCCAACACCAACTGAAAATACAAAAAAAATAAATAGCCGAGTAAAGAGCTGCCAATAAAAATTATCAAAAACCAGGAAAATAGCTTTGAGGTTATAAAACCCTGAGCAGGTAGAGGCTCATCATCAGAGGGGGTTAGATTCCGTTTATATTTTTGCAGCAAAACAAATAATTCATACGTGTATGATGTTTTGACCATGGGTGGAGCCTCTATCAAAAAAATATTTTGACCATCACTTGTATCGGCATTTCTAATTTAAACTCGAGGAATAAATGATAATAAGAGAGGTAATGAATGTGCTGGAGGGATAAACTAAATTAAATGGCGACAGTCACAAAAATGTCACCTTTCAGGTAAAATGAAAGATCAGCAACCCTTTAAGTTTCTGATTTTAATGGTGGGCCGTGAGGAAATCGAGCCTTTAACCTACTGATTAAGGGGGGACTGATGATAACTTCTAACAAACTGTAATAATTTAAAATAAATATATATTTTAAATGGCCGCTTGAAGCAAATGGTCCCGAAATAACCGAATGCGCCAGGTGGATTGCGCCTATCCGACACACGGGTTCACGATTATTTATCTAAAAGACTGATATCATCCACCTTCCCGCTGCCGCGAATCAAAAAACCGTTTACCTCCAGGATCCTTTCCCCGGGTTGGGCTTCTTCCAAATCAGCCTGCAAATCCCTGACAATGGTGTGCCACCTTCCATCTATCACATCGTGCCCCAAACCGTGGTGAATATAGGTGCCACTACCAAGGCCATTATTCTCGCTTCCTGAATAATAAAGATAGCGCATTCCTGAAGTTGTTTGAACGTCAATATAAACATAAAAATTATTAGAATATTTCATGCTCCATCGGATCACAAATTGGCTTGAATTTTGCCATGTCGTGCCATCATCAGTATATAAACGATAGCCATTTTGGGTTCCAGATCCATAAAATTGGATAACACTACTCTGGCGATCATCGTCATATACGTTTTCGATGGTAGCGCCGTCAGGAGAGCTATCATAGACTCTCCATCTGTATATGGTGCCGTCTTCAGCGTCTTCATAAATAGTTGTGGAGTCAATCAACGGTACCGTATAGCTGATTTCTTCGGAATAATCGCTTTCATCGATATCGTTGTAGGCAGTAGCGGCGAAGTAGTAAGTAACCCCCGCCTGGAGTCCTGAAATGGTGCAGCCAGGGAAATTACCAACGTCTGCGGTGTTGTCATAGTCACCGCTTTTGGTACCGTAGTGAATTTTGTAACCGGTAGTCGATTCTCCCGAGGCATCCCAGGTGACGGTTACCTCCGATGCATATGTTATCAGGGGTAGAAGATACAATGCGCCAAGAATGAGGAGAAACCGGGCTGGTTTGAAGATTCCGGTAACTATTATAAAAAATATGATCTTAAAGATCATGATGAATGGTTTCGAAAAATTTTGGGAAACAGATTGTAAATGTAACAAAAAATACCTCCACCTCAGGGAATTAGGTTAAGCCGGGTGGCCATTGGTTAGAAATTTCAAATCATAATAAAGAGAAGAAATGATAAGCACCAACTATGCGATGTCCAGCAGAAAGTTTGGAACTGATCCGGGGTGAACATCGATTTGAGAACGGTTCGATTAGCAAATTACAAAGGAAACTTCAATAGAATAGTTCGAGTAGCAGATTGCAATGGAAACTTCAATAAAAATTATTATTTATTTTAAATAGTTATAAAGATTTAAAGGTGTGTTCTTTTCTTTAACAACCCGTCACGATTAGGGGGTCAATTTGAGTTCCTGTCCGGGATGAATGATTGCATTTGATTCAAGCTTATTGTATTTGCTCAACTGCCCGACCGACAATCCATACTGTTGCCCGATTCGAGAGAGAGAATCGCCCGCTCGGACTGTGTAAACCGTCGGGTTTATGTTTTTATCATTTTTTGGGGCTGATGGCGTTTTTTTTGCTGGGGACGATTGTTGCCTGGCTGTCGTCCGTTTGATCGGCCTTAATTCCGCGATGTCCTGCGCTAGTGAAATTAACTCAGCTTCAATTCGCCCAAGTCTTTTCTCTATGACCAGAATCTGCTCTCTATCGGTTTTATTGGTACTTTTGGATATCGTAACGGCCATAATAATATTAAGGATTAAAAATCCCGTAGCGCCTAATATCAGCGGCATTGAAAACCATTTACGGTAAGATTCATTCGTGCTTTCGTGACCATGATTTTCATAGTGCCCAATTGCCTTATCGTCCATACCGTCTCGGCGCATAACAAAATTTTGATCGGTTATGTCATCCGGATTTTCCATTATGTATCCTCCTGCGTTCCCGGTCGTCAAACCCCAACCGAATATGTTTTTAATTACTCCAGGGCATTAAACCCCAGCCCTTATAAGAAATGGGCTAAAAGACGGCGCCTAAGCCCTCCGATATGGTTGAACGGTTTTTGCCCGGTTTATTTTGTCGCTCCAATCAATAACCGTATCACGAGGGAATTGATCGATGGCATTGAAAACAACTATAACCAGAAAAAAAGAGGCGGGGGGATCCAAACAAGCGCTATGCTCATATGACACATAAACGAAAACGGAAAATGTTATTGCAGAAGACAGGACTGGTAAAATCTGATTCTGATTTCCCTGCCAAGTCATGTCCGTTACAGGCTAATTCATAGAGATTTTTAATCTTGAGCAAAGGCTGGTGGGCCGTGAAGGAATCGAACCTTCAACCTACTGATTAAGAGCTATCCGGCACTCCTAATTATTTCAAAGACCTACAA
>JASFFJ010000610.1:0-4996 GCA_050124355.1 Desulfobacterales bacterium
CTATTTTTATAATTCCCTATATTTTTATGGATGAAATATTCATTAGAAATCTGCTCCCACCGAACCTGCATATCTTAGAATTACGGTTATCACGGTAACAAACTTGGGCGTCTGTTTTTTTAGATTGGAATTTACTATTTCGTCATCGAGAAATTTTAGAATGCCCCGCCTAATTCACAACTCTTCTATATCTTTACCGATGTTTTCATCAGGCACGATATGAGGCCAGTTTAGTTATGTGGCGACAATTTAATTCCGTTTTATAATTTCATTTAATTCCTGGAAAATAATAAAATCTCCATCTAATTCTTCTCATTCTCCTCCCTTTTAATTCACATCATTAAAGCTATCGGGTTCAACATATTATTCCTAAAATCATTTTCTCAAATCCTATTCTAGGAGAGAAAACGATGAGCAGGAGCCCCACACGCAAACGTCCATGCCGGATATGTAGACGCTGGTTTATACCCCATCCACGACTGAAGAATCGGCAGAAGACCTGTGGTGGTCAGCAATGTCAGCGGGAATGGCACCGTAGAAAATGCGAGCAATGGAATCACAACAATGCCGATTACTTTAAGGACAATTATCTGGATAAAAAGCTTGAGCAAACCGGCACACCGCAAAGCCGGCTTAAGACCGGATTGCCGCTTTGTTATGTTCAGCAGCTCATCGGCACACCTGAGCTGATCATCCTCGAGTACCTGAGCCAGCTGCTCCTACGACGCTACCGTCATCTGATTCGTCCGCATCCCCTGGTCAATGGGCCATTGAGTGGTCAACAACCCCCATCGGAGTTTTTAAGAGGTGATCCGCATTCAAGCTGTTGTAATCACTAAGCATTTTGACGGACTATGCCAAAAATGTTTTTAAGAGGTGATACATGCATAACCTTTTGAAAACAATTACAATTTTAACCGACTATGGTCATAATGTTTTTAAGAGGCGATCGACTTTAGTCAATGAACCGGTGTATAGCTTACCGACAATATGAAAGGAGTCGAACATGATCATTAAAAAGGTTCTGGTTGCCGATCGCATCCGACGCATCGATGGGGGCTTCAGCTTTATCCCGCATCGGTTTTTAACCGCTGGATTTTTAGAAGCTTTAAGCCCCCAGCAACTGCTTTTGTATATTTTTTTGATTTTGGCCGCTGACCGTTATGGCCTCTCCTATTACAGCTATGAGCGCATCTGTTCTCTTTTACACATGAGCCTGGAGCAGTATATCGAAGCCCGCGATGGTTTACTCGAAAAAGACCTGATCGCCTTTGACGGTACCCTTTTCCAGGTGCTCTCTTTGCCCGGCCGACCCACCGAGTTTTCAATGAATAAAACCAAACGGCAACGGGCAGGCTGTCAGTCACCGGCGGCCATCGGATCCATCGTCGCTCAACTGTTTAAAGGAAATTAGCAAAAATGGCCGATTCTCATCCACCGCAATCGATTGAATGGCTGGATTGGTACAACCAACAATACGGGTCCCCACAAAAAGACCCGGCGGCAGTTCCGCGACTGACACGCGCGATCGCCGATTACCTTCAGTGGATGAAATCTGTAAACTATACGGCTGCCAGCCAACAGCTGCACCGGGTACAGTTAGAGCTGTTTTTGGATTTTGTTAAAAGTAGATGCTTTAAATGGCAGCAGCTTTTTAGCGTCAACACCCGTGAGGATTTTAAAAATATCAGCAAACTTCGCACCACGGCGGCTGTCAATGCACTGTCGCGGTATCTGGTTGAAAAGGGCCAAATAAAGATGCCACTGCCACAGCATCCAACGCCTAGAAAACTTGCCGGCATCTTTGAAGAGTATCTGCAGTTTAGACAAGACAGCCGTCAGACAAATGTGCGCCAACTAAACCCTATCCGAAGGGTGCTCTCAGCGCTTTGCGATTACTTTAACCAGCACGGTATCACACCCGCCCGGCTTCGTATCGAACAGCTGGATGCCTTTATGGCAGAGTTTTGCCGGCCCTTTTTGCCGAGCACCTGCCGTAATTATCGCACCATTGTGCGTGGCTTTTTGACTTATCTATATCAGCACCGCGGCATCTTAAAAAAGGATCTGGCGCCGCTTCTCATCGGCGCCGCGCAATTTGCCAAAGCCAAGCCCCCGAAATTTTTGCGTCCCCACGAAGTTAAGCTGTTGTTTGAGAGTCTGTCGGTTGACTCAGCCAAGGAGCTTCGCACCTACGTCATGGTTCACCTGGCTTATACCCTGGGGCTGAGACCCTGTGAGATCTGCCGCATCACCCTGGATGATATCGCCTTTAAAAAAGCACAACTTAACGTCGAGGATCGCAAAAACAAACAACCGCTAACGCTTCCCATCCCCGAGCAAACCTTAAAAGCCATCGTCGCCTATATGGTGGGTAGCCGGCCCAACAGCAACAACCGTCATCTTATTTTAAGCTTCCATGCCCCCTATGGTCCGATTGTCCCTGGCCTGGTGGGCCGCTACATTCAACAGGCCATGCACAGGGCCGGATTGAGCTCAACGCCCTATTGGCTGCGTCATTCCTATGCCCAGCACCTGCTCAGTTCCGGCGCCTCGATCTATGAGATCAAACAGATGCTGGGACATCGTCACATCGAATCCAGCCGCAAATATCTTCATATCCATATCGACCTGATGCGTGAGGTAATCTTAGATGAATCGCTTTGAAAGTTTTTTGACACAACAGTTTGAAGATTACATGGACTACCGGCACCAGCTGGGCTATGATACCGACAACTTGCGCTGGGCACTAAGAACCGTTGACCGCTGTTTGGTCACTCAAAACGCCGGGCCAAAGGATCTGACACCGGCATTTTTCCTCAGGCTGCAAGCCGATCTGCACACACAAAATAAGTCCATCAATCGCCTGCTGTGCTGCACAAGAAAGTTGTTTGAATACCTGGTGCGCATAGAATACTGTCGGGATAATCCGTTAAGGGATATCCCCTGGCTGCCCGAAGAGAACTATATCCCGTTTATCTTCTCTCCAACTCAAACCGACCGGTTGCTTGACGCCGTCTGTCGCTGCCTGCGCAAAACCTCAAAATATTTTCTCCCAGATCTGGGCAGTTATCTGGCCATTTTACTTTTGGCACGCTGCGGGATGCGTATTTACGAACCGCTGCGGCTTAAACGGTATCACTTCCGTACCGACGACAACACGCTTTATATTGAAAAGACCAAGTTTAAAAAAGATCGTCTGATTCCCATACCCAAAGATGTGGCCGCCGAGATTACCAATTACTTGGCCGTACGCCGCATGCTGTGGGGCACCGAGCACAACCCCTATCTGCTGGCGATGAGCAAAGAAAAACCCTTCTACGACGAGTTCATCCGACGGCGTTTTCACCAGGCGGTCAGCGAGATCGGCCTCAACTGCCCCCGACAAACCATCGGAAACACCAATATTGGGGCTCCCGTGCCTCATTGCCTCAGACACAGCTTTGCGGTTAACACCCTAAAGCGCATCAAGGATAAGGGAAAATCCGCCCAACATGCCTTGCCGGTGCTCGCCGCCTACCTGGGTCACATCGAGTATAAGCACACGGCCAAATATCTCAAATTGCTTGATGCCGAGCATCGACACCACTTGGTCAACTTTATCTCGACACAAAGGCATGACTCATGAAACTGTCAACCTGCCTCAATCAGTTCTTTGTCCAATATTTGCCCCACATCAAGGGTAGCAGTCAACAAACCATCCATGCCTATCGTGATGCCTATCGACTTTTTTTGCCCTTTGCCGCCAACTATCATCATATTAAAATCGCCTCTTTGCGTATCGAACACCTCTCCGTCGAGATGATCATTGCCTTCCTCAATCATTTGGAAGCAAAACGCAAAAACACCGCCCGAACCCGCAACCTGCGACTGGTGGCCATCAAATCATTGGCCAAAATGATCCGTTTTATGTATCCACAGCACCGTCAACTGGCCCAACAGATCCTGAACATCCCTCAAAAACGCATGCAAAAAAAACTGATCGGCTATTTGTATCCGGAAGAAATCATGGATGTCTTCAACGTCGTTGATTTGAAAAAAAGTGAAGGCTTGCGAGATTATTGTCTGCTGCATCTGCTCTTTGACTCCGGCGCCCGGGCCACCGAAGTCGCCACCCTTAACCTGGATTACTTCGATGCCCACAACCAAACCCTGGCCATCTTAGGCAAAGGCAACCGCTTCCGCCAAATCAAATTGTGGCCGAAAACCTGCGAGCTGATTACACTATATATCCAAAAATATCGAACCACTCCAAGATCACTGTATCGCCATCGACTTTTTATCAACCAACGTGGACAAGCATTAACGCGTTCAGGCATCCACCGGTTGTGCCAAAAATATCTGCGACGCGCCCTGCCGCCCAAACGTCTTAGATCCCTGCATGCGGCGCACAGCTTCCGTCATTCACGAGCCGTCAATATGCTTTGTTGCGGCAAATCTATTACCGATATCAAAATCCGCCTGGGACACGAAAATATCCAATCCACCATGGTTTACTTGCACATGGATCTGACTCACAAACGCAGCGTGCAAAAGAAATTTATCCAGTACGCCCAGTCAGCCCTTAAGCATGATCCAAAGCTGGATGAACTTATCGACTGGGATCACAAAGAAGATATTCTGGCATGGCTCGACACCCTCTAAACTAGAATAAAAACAGCAGCGGTGGGGATAAAGGAGGTATCAACTGACACAAATTACTATGGCGCAACTTTTTTTACAAATTTGCAATTTATTCGATAACTTGTTGAAATTTAATCAAATCCAAATTTGCCGCCATCAAGTCAATATCTTATATATTATCAGGAGGTTAAGGCAGCTTGCAACATAGGGCACGACATCTACACTTTCACATCAATGTAGATTGGCCAGGGGAAACATATAATTGCCGAGACTGAAAGGTTTGTTCAGCTAATACACAACTCCTCAAAGAGTTTTAAACATAATTTTACCAGCCCATGCATAATTTGGACACTTGCAAAATAGTGCATATTTG
>JASFFJ010000611.1:0-4995 GCA_050124355.1 Desulfobacterales bacterium
TGAATAACATGGCGTTGGAATTCGCGAAATATCTCTAAAAAAGAATTTTTAATTATTTATTACGGTTAATTGGTATACGCCAGCCGATCAACCAGCACCAAATCCAACTGAAGCAAATAAGATACTGCCAGTAATGAATAGGTCAAATAGTCATCAGAACCGACAGATCTGATGAAACAGATATAAAAAATTCTTTTTAAAAATCAGAGGCCACTCAAGGTAGCCCCAGTCCCTACCAGGGATCATCCTCATATCCCCAGCTCTGCTGGTGATCGCTGATTATACTTTGTCATATTTATCTTTGCTCTATCTCATTGTCGTAAAAGACTGATATAGCGGAATATACGAATCCCTATTCCTCCATAGCAACGGCGGGCACGTCCGCCAAAAACACGGCAGAGAAAAATTAAGTAAACGCTGCTCTCATTAAGAACTAAGGAAAAGATAGAACGATGAAAATTGCCTCAGCCGAGCAGGGCGCCGGAAGATACGTCGTGGGCGAGGTAGGACCATTTGAACAAAAAAATGAGATGTTCCGCCGGCCCTTCTGGGACCCTCAAATGCTGGCGTTGGGCAAGAAATTTTATAGGACGGAAGTGCCCCCCAAAAACAAGCCGGGCTACCGGTTAACAGATCAGGCGTTGGTCAATGCCGCCTGGCATCTGGAAAATACCTTTGCTCAAGGCGTGGCCGGCGGCAGGATGGGAATGTATGATTGGAAATGGGAGCGGATATTTGAATATCCCCGGGTGCCGCCGGGATTAAAAGTTGAAACGGATAATCCGGTCGACCTAACCCGTGCCCTGAAAAAGACGGCGACCTTTTTTGGCGCTGCCATGGTTGGCGTCTGCGAGTTGGACAAGCGCTGGGTTTATTCTTCCGTCTATTCGCGCAGAGAACAAGCGACGCTGCCGGTCGCACTGCCCGACGAATACCAATATGCCATTGCACTTGCCATCGAGATGGATTATACGGCCATACGATACTCCCCTACAAGTCCAGCCTCGGCGGCTACCGGCCTGGGATATTCAAAAATGGCGTTTATTGCAGGTCTGCTGGCACATTATATCAGGGGATTGGGATATAGCGCCATCGCGTGCGGCAATGATACGGCCTGCAGCATTCCCATCGCGATTGATGCCGGTCTGGGGGAGCTGGCCCGCAACGGTCTTCTAATAACACCGACCATGGGCCCCAGGGTCAGATTGGCCAAAGTCTTTACGGATTTACCCCTCATTTCGGATAAACCGATCGAATTCGGGGTTTGGGATTTTTGCATGCGCTGTGAGAAGTGTGCCAAAAATTGTCCCAGCAAATCTATCATGTACGGAAAACCAACGGATAAGCCCCACAATATATCCAACCGGGAAGGCCTGCTCCGGTGGCCGGTCAATGCCGAGACCTGCCTTGGTTTCTGGGCGGCCAACGGCACGGATTGCTCTAACTGTATCAGAACCTGCCCTTTTAATAAGCCCGCCGGCTGGCTTCATGACTCAGTTAGATGGGGTATCAAAAACTTCCCTGTTTTAAACCCGTTATTTCTCTATGGCGATGACCTTTTTGGCTATGGTAGACGGGGTAGGGCCGATAACTTCTGGACGGATTAAAATTGACAGTCCCGTAAAAAGTCCACCTGCCGTCATGCCGGACTTGATCCGGTATCCAGAACCCCTTGAATTTACTGGATTCCGGCTTTCGCCGGAATGACGTTAAATCGGAAGAACCGACTTTTTGGGATTTTATCCAAATTAACCGTTTTATTGCATTGAGTGCAAGCCAATCATGTTACCTTCAGGGTCAATAACTAACGCGATATAGCCGTACTGGCCAATGAACATTTTCTCTTTTTGAATGTGACCACCGAACTTCTCTGCCTTGGCTGCTTCAACGGAGCAGTCGGCACAGCTAAAGTATACGAGTACACTATTGGAACCGGCGCCAAAGCCTGCCATATGCACCAGCGCACCTGGTGCACCATAGTTATCTGGTTGCATTGGAAATCCCCACATCTCTATTCCGGATACACCTTCAATTTTTGAAAGTTGAACACTAAAGACGGATTCATAAAACGCTTTAGCGCGGCTCATATCATCTACATATATTTCAAACCAGCCAACTGGATTGTTCATGGATATCTCCTTTCGTATTGATGGCCATTGTGCAGCCCAATAGGGCGGATGGGCGAAGGCCAAGCGAGCTTTAGCTCAAGGTCCGTCCTATCTTGGAGTTGAGGGGCTGGGCAAAGTGTTGCCGCGAGTTTTCTTAAATGCATAATCGACCGTGATAACGAAGGCTTTCAAAATGGCTCGGTTTTGCCCGGCTCCTCTCCAGCGTCTTATTCGCTTTCTGAAATACATATTAAAGATCATCACCTGCTAATGGTTCGCGATCTGCCACTTTCTTCAAGATTGCTTCCATATCCTTGATATTCGCTCTATCAGCACGCTTTTTTAAATATTCTTCAGTCATAATTGCTGATATTTTTTCAGTTATTGCTGAAGCAATAAGTTGATTAATTGATACCCCCTCAGACTTGGCAATTTCTCTAATATGGCGATGTATTGATTCTGGTAATCTTAAACTTAAAGCTCCCATTTAGCTGCCTCCAACAAATCTTTAGGGCGAAGTATATTTACACCAAATTTATCAACGCCCTTAAAATCCTTTACATTAAAAGTAGTAATATTTCTCACCTGCGAAGCAATCGCCAATTCGAGAACATGGTCATCTTTCGGATCAGGCAAGAATGGACGCCAAAGATAATGAATTTTTTGAAATGAACCCAAAAAACAGATATTATCTAAAAAATAGTCAATTTCTCGATAATTAAAGCCCAATCTACGACTATTTCTTTTCAAGACATCTTCATATTCAAATAGTAACGCGACGGAAAGCGTGGGTTTGATCTTTCCGGATTTAACAGCCTGTAGTATCTTAAAAGAAGCACCTCTTTTCGAATAAAGACCGGCAAATAAAATATTGGTATCCAAAACTGTATGAAATGGATCGGTAATCATGATGTAATACCATATACGGTATCAATTGAAATGTCAAGAGATGCGCATTTGGTCAAACGTCACTTATCAGCCGCGCAGCTTTTTGCGTCGGCTGAATTTACCTGGTTAGCCGCAGCCTTACGTAACAAGCTCTTTGGCAAAGCGAAAGGCTGCTTGGATGGTCGCCCCTTTTTCGTCATAACTAGGTGCGTATGCCGCAATTGCAGCAGCAACGATATGAAATCTTTCTCTTACTGCTCGAATTATAGAGAGAACTTCATCTGGATCAAGGCCTCCCGGTACAAAAAAATGATTGGCAGGTGCAACCGTTGGATCCAGGACGTCAAGGTCTATGTGAAAATATATCCTATCGACTGATTTTCGTATTGATGTTAATAGCGGCAAGATTGTTTCCTCAACCCTTTTCATTCTTATTTGGTCATAATGGGCCAATCTGATTTGGGAATTTCGAAGCGATTTTTCTTCATCTTCGCCAAAATCGCGTGCACCAGCCAGCAAAATATAGGCTTCATCAATGGGTTTAAATCCATCAACCTGCTCGATCATACGTTTCCAGCATTTGCCGGTCAGCATTGATAGACCCATTCCATCCAAAAATCCACTCAGCGTTGTCTCCGGTGTATTAAAATCACCATGAGCATCTAACCAAATTATGCCCGTTTTTTCCGTACCTACTCCAGCTATTGTCCCGACACACGTATTGCAATTGCCGGGTAGTATCAATGGGAATTCATTAGAACTTTTTGAATTGCGGACTTGATTTGCCAACTCCCTGATAATGGAGAAGGAGGCCCAATTTTCCATATGAAATTGGCTTTCAACTTGAATCGATCGCATGCGTACTTTATGACCAGCAAGTAGAAACTATCGTTTCTTACCGTAATTTGAGCCTTTAGTATATTGAATCTATCTGCCACAATATGGAACTCGCGGTAATTCCCGATAGCAAAACGATATCGCCACGTTTCTCTAATTTTTTATCTGGTTTTAGGTTCAGTTTCAACTATATTATTTCATTAAATTCTCTTTTCTTGTGCGATAATTGAATATGCAATAAAAAGATGTTAAAAGGAAGGCGCGATAGAGAAAAAGATCACCGAGCCGACATGGAGGATCGGTTTGAGAAAAACAGGGAAGTCATCAGGATTCATCGATGTCAATGCATGGGCGCGTAAGAATATGGCAATAGCACCCGATCAGTCAATTACAATGCACTGGGCAAATAAAGAGGAACACTCCATATGAATTCATCGAAATCGAAAAGCGATGGGAGAAGGCCGATCCTGTCGATTCGTAGCGGCTCCAAACGGTTTGGCGGATTACAGGCGCTGGACAATATCGATATCGATATATATGACCGGGAAATTTTAGCGTTGCTTGGAGACAATGGCGCCGGTAAATCCACGCTGATCAAAGCCATCTCCGGCGCACATACACTGGATAAAGGCGATATATTTTTCGACGGGAAAAAGGTTCAGATTCAGCTACCCGAAGATGCCAATCGATTGGGTATTAAGACCGTCTACCAGGACCTGGCCCTTTTGGGTCCTTTGGATGTGACCTCCAATCTTTTTATCGGTTCGGAATATACCCGATGGGGATTTCTCCAGAAAAAGAAAATGGAGCAGGAGGCACAGGCGGTCCTTGCTCAAATGAAAACGACGATCAAATCTTTGAAACAAGAGGTGCAATCGTTGTCCGGAGGGCAGCAGCATTCACTGGCCATCGGCCGCGGTGTTTTTGTCGGCAGTGAACCCCGGTTGATCATTATGGATGAACCCACCGCTGGCCTGGGTGTCAAGCAGAGCAGGGAAGTCCTTGAATTGCTAAAGGAACTGGGACGAAAATTTGCGGTCATATTCATTACCCATAATCTTGAGTATGCTTTCGAAGTGACCCAAAGAGCGGTGGTTCTGTGCAATGGAAGAGTTGCCGGGGAGCTGAAAATGGAGGAAGTCAACCACAATCAGATCGTCAG
>JASFFJ010000612.1:0-4986 GCA_050124355.1 Desulfobacterales bacterium
TATATCGAACTCCTTTCCCAACTGCTCAAATCCATCGAAGTAGGCGGTATCGCCGGACAAATAAATTGTGTATCCACCACTGGTTCTGATCACGTACGAGCCCCACAGGGACCGGTTAGGTCCTGTTATCGGGTTCCGCATCGTCCAGTGGTTGCATGGTAAAAATGTAATTTTCCGATTCCCATCACCATACGAGTTAAACCAGTCCAGCTGGGTCCGGTTATTCATGTTCAAGTCGCGAAAGATTTGCTTGTATCCCAAAGGGGTGATGACGTGGGTATCTTTTTTCAAAGCGCCCAGAGATGGTTTGTCCAAGTGATCATAGTGGCCATGGGTAATCAGTACATGCTGAGGCGCCGGCATGGTCTGCAAATCAAATTCCAGCGGCGAAAAATCCTTAATAAACCAGAATATATCAGAAAATACCGGATCGACCAGAATATACCGATCCTCATCTTTAATCATCACGCTGGCATGCTTGACAAAGGTTACCGAACAGCCCCGGTGTTGTCGGACCGGCTCCCAATCAATGTTTACAGGAAGTACCTGTTCCTCCTTAAAGAATTCTTTGTATTGATTGTTGCTGAAAAGTTTCCATTTCATGACCTCCCAGAAACGGCCTTCGCGGTTCATCCCCAGCGGGTTTATGAACCCGC
This sequence comes from Desulfobacterales bacterium, assembly GCA_050124355.1. GTDB lineage: Bacteria > Desulfobacterota > Desulfobacteria > Desulfobacterales > JAFDCJ01 > JAFDCJ01. The sequence goes on from JASFFJ010000612.1 coordinate 657, forward strand.
CCGAATTGTGATGCATTTTTTCTTTAGCAATATCCCGCAGGCTGCGCCCATCTAAAAGCTTATAATGGGACGTCTCTGTATTGGAATCGACGGAAGCTGCCGCCAAAGGTATTTTCGGCATCATGCTCAACATCGCCAGGCTTTTAAAAGTGATCAGAATTTTTCGAATAAAATGTCTTCGTGTCATATCAAATGAGCTCCAAAGTTAAAACTGATTTATGACAAGAATCATAATCATTATCCAATATGATGTCACCTTTGACAGAGGTCAGAGGTCGGCTGACAGAAGTCAGAAAACAGAGGTCAGAGGAAAGATGACGCTAATCAGAGCTATATCCCGTCACTTTCGCACCATAATGTCTGTTATCTGCCTTCCGTCATCTGTTACCTGCCCTATTCCGCAACTCGTAACCTGCAACCCGCACACCGTAACCCGACCCTCGCACCCCGCAACGCGTTTTTATTCCACATCACGGTGGTGCCATTTTTTGAAGGTTTCAATTTTGGCGACCAGCTTTTCCTTCTGCTCCGGAGTCAGCGTCTTGTGAAACAATGTACAATCCTTTAATTAAAACTTGCCTTAGCCGTTGATGTAGATATTGCCCACCTTTTGATCAGGATGCTTTTCTCCGGCGTAACAATATGTAACAAGTTATAACGGTGATGGCAGACAAAACCAAGGCAGATAGGACTTTCCTCTTGAATTTAGTAACTTATTTGGATTTTTGATGTCACAATAAGATGCAGCAAGGCACAATGAGCACATCTAAAAACAAAAAAACTTACACTCATATGTAAGTTTTTCGGAAGCATCAGAGGGTAAATTTATTTTTGTTAATCAATTGAGACTAACTCGTGACCGGCGGGATGTTGATATCCATTAACTGCAACCATGATAGGTTCTTTCTTTCGAACAAATATACACCCACACTAACCCTTGATAATCAGCTAATTGAGATCCTTTGTTAGACATTGTCTCCGTTCCCAATTTTGATCCAACCTGATACGGTCTTCAATTCATAAGCCTCTTTAACCTCCCCAACAGGTATCCACCCCTTACCCCGAACAAGGACTCTTTCTACACCGGATATCTTACTCTTAATAATCTTATTTGCTTCTGCCATTGTTAATCTCCTAATGGTCATTATAGATTTGCGAATATAGGATAGCAATACCGTGTGTGTGTTTTTGAGTAAGGTTAAGCAAAAACTATGCCTCATCCAAAAAATTAATTTTACATATAATTCTGATGGTTACAAAAATGAGATTAGGTCTGCTCCGACAAAAATGACATTAATTGACAACATAATTGACAAAAAATTATTGACGAAACTTCAAGGTAGATAATAAAGATATTTGTTGTCAAAAGACCAAAGAAGCCGAATTAAGACTTTTAATGGTAGATTCCCTGCAGGCGGGTGCCGTGGTTATCGCAATTTATCAACTATTGAGAAATAAAAATAATGTCAAAGAAAAGACGTAAAAAGAAAGCACGCATTACCAACCGGCAGGCAAAAATAAGCCAAAAAAAGAAGAAACCAAATACAAAATTTAAAAGCGTTCAATTCCAATAATGGGGAGGCTTTGGTGAGCGATTTGCTAACCATTCGCATCGTGCGAGGGCAAGAGTTCAGAGAGGATCCTTGTTCGGCGTTACAAAGTTTAGCGGCTCAAAATTACGGGCCTTCTACTGCACTTCCGGTTTCACTCCTCAGAAGTTGGTACGAGAAGAATGGCTCCATATTTAGAATTGCAGTGACATCAGATAATTCGGTTGTTGGATATATCTCAACCCTTCCTCTTCGGTTGAATATGTTTAACCGAACGATTGATCCTGATTTCCAGGAAAGTATTATTACAGCTGAAGATATAAATACCTCATTGTGTCCTTCCGACGGTGGTGTTTTTTTATCTTCCATAGCGGTCGCTCCTGAATATCAGAAGTGGTCTCCAGCCTCCCTTCTCCTGCGTCTGGCGCTTATAGAAGACCTCATCAGGAAATGCTCAGCCGAGAATCAAACGATTTGTATCTCAGCTCAGACCCTTTCGGTTAAAGGAGAAGCTTGCATGAGATCCCTTGGGATGAAGGCCCGCGGTTTCACCACAGCAGGATGGAGGATTTATTACGGCAAGTTAGGAAGAGAAACTTTGTACAGTATCCAAGAAAAACTGAAGCGAAAAATGGAAACCCGCTTTTAGCAAGCCGGCGGTTCCGACATCTCAAATGAACGTAAACAAAAATGATATTATGAGAGAAAATGTATTGTTAAGCGCAGGGCAACTATTTACCGAAATCCCGCGGGAAACATGGGAGAAGCATGTGAAGCAAGCGCCAGAAGACATTGCCAAAACGCTTGGCTTTATGACGGATGACCACCATCTAATCAGAGATTTTGTGGTCAGAGAATTACCCCGTGCGGGTAAGCCCCTAACTCCGAAATTGATTTCCGAGGAACTTGACCTGTCATCGTAAATCAGTCTTCTTCTCGTCAGAAGAACACGCGCGAGAACATCTGTCAAAGTCAGAACAAGTGAACGGATTGTACTTAACTTTAGATCAGGCTGTTTATTCAATACCCGTTTCTCAGGGCGCCCTATTTGCGTTTAATCAGCGACCACAAGTAAAACTATAGGTATCCGGATGACCCCTGGAGGTGACGGGGGCCACCTCTGCCGGCGCCCGCTGATTTTTTAAAAAAAAAATTTTTTAAAAGAAAAATGAAGCTCCCCGCCGCAAGCGGACGGGGTATTCGAAAGAACATAATAAATTCCCTGCGTGCTCAGCGTCTTGGCGGTGAATACAACGCCAAGACTACTTGTTGGGCACCTCATAAACCTTACCCCAGTAAGGGGCATTGCTCTGATCGTCCACAGCCATAATATAAACAATCTTCTCATCAGGACCGAAGGCCAAGTTGGGCGCGGCCGGTGAGGGCACATCAATCGTCTTGACAAGTTTTTTGTTCGGGCCGACGACGACGATCCTGCCCTTGCTATATTGTCCGATATAGAGATTCCCCTTACTGTCGACCTTGAGCCCATCGGGATAGGCATAACTGCCGGAATCAGGATCCACCTGGCCGACCCTCACAAAAAGCCGGCGATCGGCAAGACTGCCGTCCGGCTGTACCTTGAATTGAATCACGCGGCTCGCCTCGGACTCCGCCAGAAATAAGGTCTTTCCATCCTTAGACAAAGCGACACCGTTGGCATAGTGCAAATCATCGGCAACTTGCATAATCTCGCCTTTAGGGTTCATATAAAAAACCATACCTACGATGGGCTCACTTTCCCAGGGACCGGAAGCAGTGAAGTACACGCCACCCTTTTTGTCGGCAACAAAATCATTGGGCCCTTGAAAGCCCCGGCCCTCTTTATCCTGCTTGTATTCAACGGTGGTTTTACCCTCAGCGGAGATGCGAGCGATACTGCCGGCATCATAGCAGGTCACCAGAAAATCACCCGCAGGTAGGGCCACGATGGCGGAAGGACCGCAGCCGTCCATTCTCCATAACTCCTGGTTTTGCTTGCCATCCCAGGTCATTACTGTCTGAGAGCCGTACTCAACGTAGAAGAGTTTATCCCTGTGCCAAAGCGGTCCTTCCGGAAAGCCTGATTTGGGATTGATCACTTTAATGTCCCCGGCAAAAGCGATCGAAGTGAAAACAATGATAAGTGCGAGTCCAAAAACTAAAAGAAATTTCATAAAAATGCCTCCTTTCCCCACGGTTTTTGAAAACAGTATCCTTTTGATTAACTCCCTTGATAAGCCGTCGGCATCGTTCAGCTTGAGATCAATGAATCGTGGTCACACGGTGACTGTGGAACCTTTTCATCTCTAATCCCGCCCAAGACGGGGCGGCTTATCAAGGGAGTTATTTCAAGCTCTCTATAAATTTCAGCAACTCCTTGTCTACATCCGCCGGAAGCTCTGGTACTTCATAGCGCTCAAGTATCTCCTTGTATTTTATATTGGCTGCATCCATGCAATGTAGAGACCCCTTGGCGTTCCAGCCGTCGAAATCATCCCGATTGGAGATGGTCGGCTGATACAATTCTCCACGGAAATGCTCGAGGGTGTGATCCTTGTCTAAGAAATGGCCGCCCGGCCCTACTTCTTTGATTACATCCAAACCCAGGGTATTGTCGTTGACTTTGAACCCTTTCTTAATCCTTTTCACCATCCCGCACATTTCATCATCGACGATAAATTTTTCATAGGACATGCAATTATAGGTATCAAGGATACCGGCCGTGTGTAACACGAAATTGATTCCGCTGGCCTGGGCCATTAAAAGACTCATCATGGATTCATAAGCTGCCTGGGCAT
>JASFFJ010000613.1:0-4971 GCA_050124355.1 Desulfobacterales bacterium
CGCTTTGGCAATGATTCGACCCGGTGTACCTGCCGAAGAGGTCCATTTTGCCTCGCTGGAGGTATATCAAAAAGCCGGCTTCGGTATCTGCTACCGCACCGGCAGAGGCGTCGGATATTCTTTTCTCGAAAAACCGGAATTCAAAGATGGGGATAAGACACCCCTTCAGGCGGGAATGACCTTTGCCGTAGACGGCGGCATCACGATTCCGGCAAAATTCGGCGCCCGGGTCGGGGATTCCATTGTGGTGACCGAAGATGGTTTCGAATATTTGACACCGTATCCAAAAGATCTGCAAATTTTATAGCCAAATCTCGAAGACCATATCTGAAAAATTAGCGTTATTTAATTGGATATGTCGATTAATTTGCAACCGTCTTTCTAACAAAATCGATGGAATTCGTCAGCACTTTTCGTATTTTACCCAATTCAACCGGTGCCTCTGCCCGAATGGGGCTGGCGTCTTTTGCCCTGGTTATCCTCAGGGGAATCTCCAGCGACAGAGGCAAGGGACGCGGATCGGCTGCCACTTCCTTTAGCATGCATTGGTAATCGATCATCCCCTGGCCGATTTCAGTAAATTCCCAGCTGTCGCCTTGCCGATTTACATCTTTGATGTGGTAGTGGAGCGTCTGCGAGATGGCATGGAGATAGTCTTCTTCCGGCTTAACCTTTTCAAAACAGTGAGATATAAGATTTCCGGCATCGTAATTGATTTTGACCGAATCGAGACCGATCTCGTCAATCACTCTGGCGCCCTGTTCAGCGGTATCGATAACATTAGGCTTGCCGTCCCCGGGATTTTCGAGCGCGATGGTGATTCCCAATTCTGCTGCCATTTGACCCAATTCCCCAATATTGGTCATAAACTGGTTTCGGTTTTGCAGCGGCGCTGCATTGGAAACGATGTACCTGGCTCCTAGCATGCGGGCAAATACCATTCTTTTATGGAAGATATTGACTGCTTGGTCCTTGGTGAGATCCATGTGGGCCGAAAATGACAGGCAGGTCAGATTGTGCTTCACCAAACAAGTAACAATCTTGTCAGCGTTGGTTTGATTGAAGTCTTCTTCGCTAAACGGGTCGGTATACCCTTCAATGAAGGCTAGTTCGACAGCATCGGCACCGATGTCTGCGATTTCAGAAATGGCCGTCACCAGATCATAGCCGTCAAAAGCCGCCGTGCTGATAAGGATTGGATTATTCATCATTCGCCTCGTTATCTTGTTTTAAGTTTATTAAAAAGATTAATCCATATGGGATCCGCCGTTGATATCAATATCCTCACCGGTGATATAGCCTGCCTCATCGGATACCAGGAAGCAGATGGCTGCTGCCACCTCCTCCGGAGTGCCCATCCGCGCAATGGGAATGTCGGTGGTCATGCGTTTCTGCTCTTCGGGACTTTCCAGCCCACCCCGAATGTCGGTAGCGATCAGGCCGGGGGCGACTGAATTTATAGTAATACCGTGCTGGCTGATTTCCCGGGCCAAGGCCTTGGCAAAGGCATGAATGCCCGCCTTGGCGGCCGAGTAGTGAGCACCGCCAAAAACACCGCCTCCTCTTTTCCCTGAAACCGAGCCCATATTGACGATGCGGCCGTAATTTCGGGATATCATGCCGGGCAAAACTGCCTTGGTGCACAGGAAGGTTCCCTTTAGATTCACATTGAGTACCCGGTCCCAGTCTGCTTCTGTCATGTCCAATACTTTGACCGGTTGGGTGATGCCGGCGTTGTTAACCAAGATGTCAAGCTTGCCCCATTTTTGCTGAATATCAGCGACCATGCCTTCAATTTCTTCGGCGCGGGTCACGTCCGCTCGATAGGCTAGTGCCTTCCGACCCGCCGCCTTGATTTTAGCGGCCAGCTGCTCTACACCAGCAAGGTCGATATCACAAACGGCCACATCCGCCCCCTGTGAAGCCAGGGCCAGCGCGATTGACCGCCCGATACCCTTGGGAGAACCCGCCCCCGTGACGATGGCAGATTTATTTTTCAAGCTGAACATATGCAATCCTTTCATGGAAGTTATTTAAAAATCAATCGAGGTAAGTATAAAACGACATCCGGAAAATAGGTGATTAAAATCAGAACGCTGAACCCCACTATAAAAAACGGGATCGCCGCTCTGAAGGACCGATGCAACGGTACGTCGGCAATTTGCGAGGCTAAGCTCAGGCATAACCCAACTGGTGGCGTCACCAGCCCCAGGCAGAGGTTAAAAACGAGAACGATTCCCAGGTGGATAGGGTCGATTCCAACCTTCATGGCAACCGGAAACAGGATCGGGACAAAGATGATCAAAGCCGCATTGGCTTCAACGAACATGCCGATAATGATCATGAAGCCGTTCACCAGCAACAGGATCAGGACGGGATTTTGGGTGACGCTGAAAATGAAATCGGTGACGATTTGGGGCACGTGAGCCACCACCAGAAGCCAGGAATAGAGCTTGGCACAACCGATCAGAAACATGATGGCGGCTACAAGCATCGCTGAGTCCGACAGGATCTGGTAAATTTTAGCGATACTGTTTATTTCCCTGAAGACAAAGATACCGACAAATAAAGAGTAAATGGCAGCCACAGCCGCCGCTTCGGTTACCGTAAAGACGCCGGATAGAATCCCGCCGATAATGATTAGTGGCATCAGGAGGGCCCAGAAAACCTGCTTGAACGTCTGCCAGATTACTGCCAGCGGAGTCGGGTCGTGGCGCGGATAATCCCGCTTGACGGCGATGATGAAGGTAATGACTAGGAGACCAAAACCAAACAGCAAGCCCGGAACTGCCCCGGCAATGAACAACTTGCTCACCGATGTACCGGTAATGATCCCGTAGACAACCATGGTAATGCTGGGGGGAATGATAGGCCCCAGGCCACTGGAGAAAGCCGTTACGGCCGCAGAGAATTCCCTTTCGTATTTTTCCCGGATCATCGATGGGATGAGAACCCCACCCACCGCACTGGTATCGGCCACTGCCGAACCGGATACACCGCCGAAAAACATGCTGGCCAGAATATTGATTAGAGCCAGGCCTCCCCGGAATTGCCCGATAAGCGAGTTGGAGAAATCAACGATGCGCTGGGTAATACCGCCTGTATTCATCGCCGAGCCGGCCAACACAAAAAAAGGGATCGCCATCAAGGGAAAAGAGTCCACGCCTGAGAAAATCCGCTGAGCCATCACCGTGAGAGGTACATGCAGCTCGAAATAGAGCAGGATAAAGCTGGTCATGCCCAGGGCTACGGCCACGGGGATACCGATCAACGCCATAATTAAAAACAGTGAGATGAGCAAAATGACGGTCATTCTATCCGCTCCCTCCTTCGAAGAATGCTATCCACAATCTGCTCGATGATAAAAAGCAAAGCGAACAGGCATCCAATGGGAACCGCAATGTAGATAAACAGCAGGGAAATTTGCAAACCCGGTGCAGTTTGCCGAGCGGCAGCTTTGAGAATTTTGAATCCACCGTAGACCAGGAATGTTAAAAAAATCGTCGTTACGGTGGTATTGATCACGTCCAAGGCCAGCTTAGATTTCAGCTTTCCTTTTTCCGTCAGCACAGTCTCCAGAAAATCGAGTTTAATGTGTCCTTTACGCCGCAATACGACACCGATGCCGAGCATGGTGATCCAGATATTGGAGTAGCGTGCCAGCTCTTCAGTCCAAGGAGGGGTAAAATTGAGCACATAACGGGTGAACACCTGTACACCGATGGCCAAGGTGGCTACGATGAGAAATGACGCCATTATGACGGTCAGCGTCGTATTTATCCGGTCGTAGATTTTTTTTAAAGCGTTCATATCGCTGGGCCACCTTGTCGCTAACGATGGGTTAGGGACCCATCGCACAATTAATCGAAGTTGATGATATTTTTTATATCTTCGGCCCGGTCTCCCCGTGCCAGCTCGGAAATCATTTCCGGGGCATCGGCAATGGTAATTCGGTTGGATACCAACTTCTCAAAACCCTCCAATCGGTTTTCTTGCCACTGCTCGATTGCAATTTCGTAATCCTTGTGATTATACATGGCACTGCCCATAATCATTCGTTCGTGCAGTTGGATCTCCGCCGTAGTGATTTCGGTATCGCCGGGTATGGTGGCGATAAGAATCACCGTGCTCCGGCGTTTGCACATTCTCAGGGCTTGATTCAGAGTCGCTTTATTGGGCGCAGTGACAAACACGGTGTCCACACCCTTACCGCCCGTGGCGTTATGCACAAATTCAACGGGGTCTTTTTCTGTGGGATCGGCAGCTGAATCAGCCCCCAGGGATACAGCCAAATCTCTTTTGGCCGCCGACAGGTCGGTGACAAACACGTTGCTCGGATCATACTGCATCACGCTGAGCAGTGTCATCATGCCAATGGTACCGCAGCCAAGAATCGAGACACTGTCGCCGCTGGTGATGCCGGCCCTGCGGACGGCATGCAGGCCTACACAATAGGGCTCAATCATAGCACCGGTGTCGTGGCTCATGCCAGCGGGTATTTTATGGCACATGGGTTCACCGGCCACAACATACTCGGCAAACACGCCAGTCCAAGCACCCACGCCGATAAGCTTTTTATCGGGACACACTTGATAATGGCCCTGCCGACAGAATTCGCACTGCCCGCAGCCTTGATGTGGCTCTAAGGCCACTCGGTCGCCCACGTTAACGTCGGTGACCCCTTCACCCAACGCTTCGATAACACCAGAAGCCTCGTGGCCTGTAATCACAGGGGGAACGCGGTAGGGATGCTGGCCGTTGAAAGCCATGATATCGCTGTGGCAAATGCCGGCACTTTTCACCCTCACCCGCACCTGTTTTGCTGCCGGTGCAGGCTGAGAGATTTCAACGATTTCTGCTTTTCCAATAGCACTGAATTTGATTGCTTTCATAATTTGATCTCTGATTAAGGGAGTAGCCCGATGACATCCTTTACGCAGCCGAAATACATCGGGCGGTTGTTATTATAGC
>JASFFJ010000614.1:0-4964 GCA_050124355.1 Desulfobacterales bacterium
GTTTTTTAGAGGGCAAAGAAGCCCACAAATCCGTTCAAATGGCAGCCAGCGAAATTAATTCCAAAGGAGGCGTCAACGTGGCCGGTACCAAAATGAAATTAAAGGTGGTGGCCACTGATTTGCGCGACGCGGCGCCAGGGGTTCCGGTACCAGAGGCGCTGCTGGGCCTTGAGAAAATAATTTTGGAGCAAAAGCCTGTGGCCATCGTTGTCGGCCCGTTTCGTTCAGAGGCCTTGATTGCCGGAATGGACATTATTGCAAAATACAAAGTACCGATGCTGGGAACGATTGCCATGAGCCCCGGTTCCGAAAAGAAACTTAAAGAGGATCCGGAAAAATATAAATACATATTCAGAACCTGCCTCAATGCCGTTCATCTGGTAAAATATCTGGCGGGCAGCATGGCACTGATCAACAAAGAGTTTGGATTCAACAAGGTGTACGTCATGCATCAGGACGTCGCCTGGGCCAGGGCCACGGCAGGCTTCGTCAAGAAGATGTATTTTGACAAAGCGGGCTGGGAGGTTCTGGGTGAGGAGGCGTATCCCACTGGAACGTCCGATTTTTCATCAGCGTTGATGAAGGCACGGGCCAAGGGCGCTCAAGTCATTATGCCGATATTTGACATGCCCCAGAGCGGGATCCTTGTCAAACAATGGAAATCGATGAAGGTACCGGCCTTGATGGCCGGTTTTATATCCCCCCTGGCGGGATCCGACGCCTGGAATACATTCGACGCCAAGATCGGGGGGGCAATGAACAGCATTTTTGAATTGGGAAGTGCCATCGGGTCTCCCAAGGTACCGAAATCGGTTGAATTTTACAAAAAATATGAAAAGAGCTATGGTAAAGCGCTTCAGGCCGGCCACGGTCCGGCACCGGCATATGAATCCGTCTATATTCTGGCGGAAGCCATTGAGCGTGCCGGCAGCCTGGATCCGGATGCCATTGTCGCTGAATTGGAAAAAACCGATCGGACCGGCGTTATGGGCCGCGTCAAGTATGACGACGGCCATCAGGCTATTTTTGGCTTCAACCCGCAGGAAACGGCTGTCGGCACAGTATTCCAGTGGACCGAAGATGGTAAACGCCACATCGTTTTTCCTGAATCAATTGCCGAGGCTAAAATCCAGCTGCCACCGGGATTGGAGTCGCAAAAGTAAACCCTAACCCGGACAGGTCGGAATTGAAAATTGACGATGGACGAAGTAAGGAATTCTTTATATTTTATTATTTAAAATATCAGAGCGTAGCAACATCAACAATTCGCCATTCGATATTCTGCGGTTCTGCGGTTCGCCGTTAAGCCGATCCGCTGGCTTAAAAAGCGTCCAATTTAATCATCACGAAACTGTGCCATTTTGGTCAAATTTTATACAGGTCTGTCAGGATTGTCGTATATCTGTTCTCGTGATGTTTTGATCATCGTGGGAGTGGCTTTCAGCCGCAACACGAAGGATAATAAGCCTCTCCTCTGTTGCCATGGCTGTCAGCCGGTCCCACATTTTGTTTAGGAGTGTCGCGGCTGGCCACGTGTCCAGTCTGATCAAAAAAGAAACTTTTGGGACTTGGTTTGGAAATCGACCGTTGTTGGGTTTGGCATTTCGCAATAACACCGGCAAAATGTAGGTTGGGTCGAGTGTAACGAGACCCAACAAAGCTTGGAACAGGCTCAACCCAACCTACAAAATGCAAAGTGACACAGGATAGATCCAACACCAAATTTTGAAATGTAGATCATACATGAGCTCTTTGGGTTTTTGCAACCCGTAACGTTGAACCCTGAACCCCTCATCCCAATTCTTAATTATGTTTCTCGGAACCGTCGTATATGCCATCGTTAACAGCGTCATCCTGGCCCTAATGGCGATTGGCTTTAATTTGACGTTCGGCATCAGCGGCGTGGCCAATTTTGCATATGGGGCGCTATATATTTTCTCCGCCTACGCAAGCTGGATGCTCCTAAATCTACTGGGATTGCCGTACTTTCTCAGCGCAATCGTCGCCATTATCCTGACTGCCTTGCTGGGGGCCATGATGTATCGCTTTATTCTCTTGCGGGTAAGGGGGCAGGCCTTGTCCGAAGTCATCGCCACTTTTGGTATCGGCCTGGCCATATTGGAATTGTTTAGGTATCTTGGTTTCGTCGGTTTCGAGTACACCCTGCCGGTTTTCATTGACCAGAGTTATTTAATTGCCGGTGCCTTTATCGACATGCAGCGAATTCTGATCGTAGTCATCGGTGCGGTATTGGTAGGGTCACTTTGGCTGTTCACCCATCATACCTCCCTCGGGCTAGCGTTTAGAGGTATTGCCCAGGACGAACGCACGGCCTTGAGCCTGGGCATCGATTCGGATCGAATCGCAACCGTGGCGGTATCTTTCGGCGCCGGCCTGGCTGCCGTTGCAGCAACCATCATCATTCCCCTGGGAAGCATTGCACCCGGCGAAGGATATGAGGTCTTAATCAAGGCCCTGGCTGTTTGCATCATCGGCGGCCTGGGCAGTACCGGCGGGGTCATCGTCGCCAGTTTCATCATCGGTTTTGCCGAACGCTTCACCGACACTTTTATCAGCTCGCACTGGACCATGATTGTCAGTCTGGCTGCCATTTTGATCGTTCTGGTCGTAAAACCGTCCGGATTATTCGGCAAGCAAAAGGAGCTGGAAGAAAGAATATAGGCATTGGGGATTTCGGATTTCGGATTTCGGATTCCGATCACTAATCAACTATTCAACTAATCAACCAATCAACCAATTATCTACCAATGAAAAAGCGCAAGGAGAGAATCGACAGAGGCATCAAGGCCAGATCGGGGGATATCTTTGCCCTGAGTTCCTGGCGGGAGATGCTTTATCTTGCCGCGCCGCGCTGTATTCCCCTGGTCGGTTTTCTACTGCTGCCGCTCATCCTTGGTCCTTATTGGCAAAAAGTGTTGCTGTCGGTGGCCGTTTTCGCCCTTCTGGCCATTAGTTGGGACATTCTGGCTCAAACCGGAATGGTCTCCCTGGGGCAGGCACTGTTTTTCGGCATGGGAGCCTATACCTCGGGGACATTGAATTATTACTTAGGCTGGCATCCTTTGATTGCCATTCCCATCGCCAGCGTAGCGGGTGGGTTAATCTGCACGGCGTTTCTGTTGCCGGTGTTGAGACTGCGTGGCATTTATTTTTCCATGGTGACGCTCATTATTCCGTTAATGCTGGTCCGCGTAGTTGAGGCCACCAAAATATTCGGCGGAACCGAGGGGCTTAGTGGGATCACCGCATTGCCGTCTAAATGGATAGAACTCTACTTGATCATGGGCGCCTTGACGGCGGCTCTTTTCGGCTTCAGACGTATGATGGGATCGGATTACGGGTTGATCCTAAAAGGCATCAGTGACAATGACCGTTCGGTGATGAATGCCGGTATCAATATTTACTGGTTTAAAACCCAGGCCCTGTTCATCTCCAGTTGCATCGGCGCCTTCAGCGGGGCCTTCATGACCCATGTATACATGTTTGTCGGCATGCCGGTCTTTGCCCTAGACTACTCCATCTTGCCCATTGCGGCAGCCGTGGTCGGCGGGCCCGGAACCCTTGCGGGAGCAACCCTGGGCGCCTTTATCCTGGTGCCTTTATCGGAAATCCTGCGGGGTATCGGGGGCTTGCGCATCGTCTTTTACGGATTGTTTCTGGTGGTCTTTATTGTCGCGTTGCCCGAAGGCATCTTTCATTACGTTCAAAGCAAATATCACCAATTTGAGAGATGGGTGGAGGTCGAATAATGAGCACGACGCCGTTGCTGAAAGCGTCCGGCCTCTATAAAAACTTCGGGGGCGTCCAGGCGATCACCAATTTGAGTTTCGAGCTATCCCAGGGAGAGTTGCTGGGATTCATCGGCCCCAACGGCTCCGGCAAAACGACCGCTGTCAATCTGATTACGGGATTCGTCAAACCCACCGAGGGAGAAATTCATTATCGTGGTCAAAACATCACCGCCTGGCCACCTTACAAAGTCGTGAGACTGGGTATTGCCAGAACATTTCAGATGGTCAAACCCTTTTACCAGCTGCCGGCCTACAAAAATATGATCATTCCACTGTATTCACCGAGGGTTAAACAACGGGTGGGCGGTAAATTCGGTGACCGCGACGCTGTGGCGTTAGATCTGCTTGAAGAAGTTGGATTTGAGCGCGATTCATTCGTGGCCTACAAAACAGCCAGTGTGCTGCCCCAGGGCTATCTCAAACGCCTGGAGTTGGCCAAAGCCATTGCCCTGCAGCCGGACCTTTTTATCCTGGATGAACTTTTTTCAGGTTTGAGCCTGGCTGAAGTGGCCGGCATCGTCCCCATCATTGAAAAACTGCGCCAGAATGGCAAGACCATCATTATGATCGAACACCGCCTCAAAGAACTGTTCCGAATCGCCGATCGCATCCTCGTTTTAAATTATGGCGAAAAAATTGCTGAAGGCGAGGCCGATACCGTCATGGACAGCGACGTGGTGAAGCAGGCATATCTTGGCAACGAGTAGCACTGGAGGTCAGGATACAGAGGTCAGAAGTCAGAGGTCGGAGGTCAGAGGCCAGAAGTCAGAGGACAGAAGTTTAGAAGATTAGTCCGCCACACAGACGGCGGATAAAAAGGTGAGAAGTTGAGAAGATCGATGATCAGATGTTTTGAGAGGTAGGCAAAACGAAGGAAGATGGACGAGGGATGATGGACGATGAACCTTGATCATCTTAGCGGGCTTGGCGTCTTGGCGCGATACAATATTCAAAAGACTGAAGGCAGAGGGCAGAAAGCGGAACCAAAGGAACGCATTTAGCTAAAACCGTACAAAAGAGGATCTGACACGTGCTGGAAGTAAAAAACCTAATGGTTTTTTTCGAAAATGCCCTGGCGATCAATGATTTATCCTTGAGTGTGCGGGACGGGGAGCTTGTCGGTGTTATCGGTTCCAACAGTGCCGGAAAAAC
>JASFFJ010000615.1:0-4951 GCA_050124355.1 Desulfobacterales bacterium
CGAACAAGGGAATCACTAAATCGGGGCGTCGGCCGAACTCACCGTATGTCGTGGTCCCGGCCCTGACCGCCTCGCTAACCGCCAGCTGGGCACCAAGCAGGCCGATGGTGTCGTCCACCTGGTGCGCAAAGGGTGCCAGACCAACCATCATCCAATAGCCGGTATCCTGGGCCACCCCCCGCAGTCCGCAAAGGGTCATGTGCATGTGGGCATCGATGAAACCCGGCAATACCGCCTGACCTTCGGCGTCAATGGTTCGATCGGCACGGTAGTGAGTTGATATCTCCTCCCGGGGTCCGATCGCCAGTATCTTTCCCCGGTCGACCGCCATGGCGCTGTTCGCGCAATAGCCGACGCCATCCCCTTTCATGGTAAAAAAATGAGGCGCCCTCACCAAGAGATCAATCTTTTCCATATCATTTGGCCTTAATTATTCGCTGGTTAAAATTTGTATATCCGAGGTTCAGATAACGTTTAAACTATTCAACAAAGTCAGTACCTGTTTAATAACAGCCGCGGCCAAGACTCCTGTCGAATCACTCCAAAACACCAGTACGCTATCACTCCTGCTCCATATTATCGACGCCATGGCTAGTCATAGAGGTGACATGCAGTAAAATGTGATTTACCTACTTCCTGCAGGGGTGGCGAGGTTTCATCACAGCCGGTGAAACGGGACGGACAACGGGGGTGAAATGAACAGCCGGATGGCGGGTTTCGAGGACCCGGAACATCCCCTTCTAGTATGATCCTCGCCGCTTTCTTTTTGGGATTGGGTATTGGTATTGCTGAAAGCAGGGCCTTGGTATAGGGATGCTTCGGGTTTTGATAAATATCTTTGGCGTCTGCCAGTTCTACGATTTTGCCCAGATACATCACCGCAATTCGGTCTGAAATATGCTCAATCACCGCTAAATCATGAGCAATAAAAATATAAGAGAGGTTGAAATCTTTTTGGAGCCTAATGAGCAGATTGATCACCTGGGCCTGAATGGATACGTCCAGGGCGGAAACCGGTTCGTCGCCAATGATGATATCGGGTTGCAAGGCCAAGGCTCTGGCGATACCGATCCGCTGCCGTTGACCGCCGCTGAATTGATGAGGAAATCGATGCCCATGTTCAGGGGTTAAGTCAACCCGGGTCAGGATATCAGCGATGCGCGCTTCCCGCTCCTTCTTCGGAATGCTATGAATTTTGAGGGGATCTCCAATAATGCGATTCAGTGTCATTTTGGGATTTAGGGAAGAGTAAGGATCCTGGAAGATAATCTGAATCTTTTTTTGAAAATCCATTCTTTCCTTGAGCGGATATTGATAAATATTGGTGATGTCACGATCTTTATAGAAAACCGATCCGGCGGTGGGCGCCACGAGGTTGATGATCGCCATTCCCAGCGTTGTTTTGCCGCAACCGCTCTCGCCCACCACCCCCAGTGTCTCTCCTTTTTTGAGTACAAAGGAAACACCGTCAACGGCATAGACATATTTTTTCTTGAGCGAGAAATAAGACTCTTTGTAGGGAAAATGTACTTCCAAGTCTTTTACGGTTAAAAGATTTTCCGTCAAAACATGCTCCTTAAAATCTAAAGTGGTTGGTTCCGGGTTCAGAGTTCAAGGTTCAAAGGTTATAAGATACTGATATCCAGAATTTTATATTCTATGGTTTGAATCGGCCTTATTCGCCCATTGAGTGGAACATGGACTTCGATCCGAGCTACGCGTCATACTATGGATAACAACTATTCAATGCATTTTAACTGGGAACCGTGAACGTTGAACCTTCAACCTAGCTGTGCAATATACAACGAACCTTGCGATTATCCTTGGTTGAGATCAGCGGAATGCCGGCTTCATTGCATTTGGGCTGCGCGTCCGGACAACGCGGATAAAAATTGCAGCCCCGGGGCAATTCATACAGGCTGGGCACAATCCCCTTGATTTCATTTAATTCGACCCGGCCCTCACTTTCGAACCGCTGACCTAAAATGGGAATCGATTTGAGTAGGGATCGGGTGTAAGGGTGCAGCGGATCATCGAAGATTTCTTCTACCTCCGCCTCTTCCACAATCTGGCCGGCGTACATCACCGCCACTTTTTCGGCGACTTCCGCGATAACGCCAAGATCATGGGTAATGAGAATAATAGCGGTTTCATAGGTTTCCTTCAATTGCAGCATCAGGTCGAGGACCTGGGCTTGAATGGTCACATCCAGTGCCGTCGAGGGTTCATCTGCGATCAATATTTCCGGATTGCAGGCCAGCGCCATGGCAATCATGACTCTCTGGCGCATGCCGCCGGACATCTGGTGGGGGTATTCTTTGACCCGGGCTTCCGGATGGGGAATCTGTACTTTTTTGAGCATCCCGATCGACGCTTCCAGCGCTTTTTTTCTGTCGTATCCATTATGTCTGATAAACATCTCGGATATCTGATTTCCGATGGTATAAAGCGGGTTCAGTGATGTCATGGGTTCCTGAAAAATCATGGAGATTTTATCGCCGCGGATATCCCGCATTTCCTGCTCCGATAGTGTCAGCAGATCGGTGCCGTCAAAAACGATTTGACCCTCGGCGATTCGCCCGGGCGGCGACTCAATCAGCCTGACAATCGACAGCGAGGTGACACTTTTGCCGCAACCGGATTCTCCGACAATTCCAAGGATTTCGCCTTTCTTCAAGCTAAACGAGACATTGTTTACCGCTTTGGCAACCCCATGGATGCTATAGAAGTAGGTACATAAACCTTTGACCTCCAGTATGTGCGAGTTATTTTCAGGTGTTGCTTTTTCCATCTCGTCTATCCATGACCATTATTTTCTTTGAGACGTGTGAGGATCTAGTAAATCTCTTAAACCATCTCCAAAGAGATTGAGTCCCAGAACCGTAAGAAAGATGAACATACCGGGAAATATTGAGATCCAGGGAGCGGTAAAAAGCTGTTCTCTGGCGGTTGCCAACATCCCACCCCAACTCGGCGTTGGCGGCTGAGTCCCCAAACCCAAAAAAGATAAAGAAGCTTCGATTAAAATGGCGCCCGATATGCCCAGGGTAGCGATGACCAAAATCGGACCGACAATATTCGGCAGGATTTGGGTAAACATAATATTGACCTCACTGTAGCTTAAGGCTCTGGAGGCGTTGACGTAGTTTAGATTTTTGGTGTATAGCGCCTGGGATCTAGTGATGCGACAAGTATAGGACCAGTTGGTAAAACCCAAGGCGATGAAGACATTGATGAGACCGGGACCCAACAGCGCCATGATCGCCAGAGCGAATATGATACTGGGTATGGAGAGCATGATATTGGTCAATCCCATAATCAAATCATCAACCCATTTTCCGAAGTAGCCGGCAAGCAATCCCAGGGTGATTCCGATAATACTGTTCATCAGCTGACTGATTAATCCCACGCTCAGAGAAATTCGGGCGCCATACACCACGCGCGAGAAAATATCCCGGCCCTGATCGTCGGTGCCGAATATGTAAGACAACGAGGGCGGTTCTTCGGCGACCATTAAATCAGCGTCGTAAATGGGATCGTAAGGCGCGATGAGGGGTGCGAATATGGCGATGATAATCATCACCACGGTGACAACCGCACCGAGCACCAGATTTTTTCTTCTGGTAAATTGCTCTAGATTCTTCAAACCGTATCCTTATTGATATTTTATCCTTGGATCGATAACGGAATAGGTTAAATCCACAAGTAGATTGACCACCAGAAAAACGAAAATAATGATGATAATACAGCCTTGAGTGATGGGGGTGTCGCGCTGAAAAATGGAATCGACGACCAATGAGCCGATCCCCGGCCACGAAAAAAGCTTTTCGATGACAACGGTTTGTCCAATCATCGAGCCGAATTGCAGTCCGGCCGTGGTTAGAATTAAAATCATGGCGTTGCGCAAGACATGCTTATTGTAAATCAAAAATTCAGAGATTCCTTTCGATCTGGCAGTTCGGATATAGTCCTCGGTTAAAATTTCAAGCACCGCCGCCCGGGTGGTCCGTGCCAATAACGCCATATAACCCAGCCCAAGGGTAATGGCCGGCAGGACAATATTGATAAAAGCCCCTTCGCCGTAACCGTTGACCGGAAATATTTTCGCTTTTACACATAAGAAATACATCAGCAATAATCCCAGCCAGAATTGCGGAAAAGAAACGCCGGAAACCGCACCGACCATGCTCAGACTGTCCAGCCACGATCCCTGCTTGACGGCGGAGTAAAATCCCAACGGAATCCCGATGCCGACAGCGATGATCATTGCGTACATGGAAAGCCGCAGCGTCGGCCAGATTCGCGCGGCAATGACATCACTGACCGGCTCGTCTCTGAGATAGGAAACACCCATATCTCCCTTGACAAGGCCGATCATATATTTGGCGTAACGAACATGAATCGGATGATGAAGCCCCCATTTTTCTTTGAGTTCCTCGATGGCTTGGGCCGTCAACTCCTTTCTCCCTCCCGCCATCAGGGCCGCGTTGCCGGGCAGCACGTTCAGCAGAAGGAAAATGATGAGGGTCACGCCGATAATGGTGGGAATAAACTGCAGGGTTCTACGTATAAAATACGCCAGCATAGAAACTCCTCAATCAGCGGCCACCAGCTGAGGGTATGAGGATGGCCCTGGAAGAAACCGCAGTCACCGATGATGGTACACCAGCCGCATCTTCTGCTGGCCGCTGATTTTAAAAAATTTTTTAATCTCTGTTTTATCGGATCTGCTGGTTTTGATGACTAATTAACCTTGATTAGTTTTTGGCTTCTTCCAAGACTGCGCCTGGATAAAGCAGCCCCTTGGGGGCACCATAGCATAGTTAAATGGTTACAGGTGTCAGGTTTCGGCCCGCCCTGCCCTCCGGCTCGCAGATCCTACGCCTCGGAGAGTGCGATGTTTTGATTTATCACTGTTCACTGCTATAGACCCTAATAATGTAATGCCTTC
>JASFFJ010000616.1:0-4950 GCA_050124355.1 Desulfobacterales bacterium
ACGAGATCATCGGCATGTGCTGCAAGGTCCTGCAAGGTATTGACGTGGACGCCGAGCACCTGGCCCTGGAAGCCATTGATGAGGTCGGGCCGGGAGGCAATTTTATTGCATCGGATCACACCTTTGCCCACCTGCGCACAGAATATTTTACCGGAAACGGTGTCACGGACAGAAAGATTCGTGACGATTGGGAACGGGATGGCTCGCAAGATGCCGCCGCACGGGCTCGGGAGATTGCCCGAAGCATGTTGGCGCAAGAAGAAAAATCCTACATCCCCGTTGATGTGGCCCGGGCCATCCGTCAGAAGTATCATATAATTGAGTGAGAATTTTACAGGAGGTCGTCATGTCCCTGCTCTATCCTTTTACCGATCCAGTCGCCGCAATAGGAAAGGCTCCCAAAGCCATCGTGGAAGGTAAGGGGTGTTATGTTACCGACACCAAAGGCAATACATATCCGGACGCCGTAGCCGGTCTTTGGTGCGCAGCCCTTGGTTTTGACAATGAACGATTGATCGCCGCGGCCAATGAGCAGATGAAAAGGCTGCCCTATTACCACAGCTTCATGGGCCACACCTGCGCCGTGACACAAGAATTGGGCGCTAAGCTGGTGGAGAAACTGCCCAAAGGGATCGACCATGTGTTTTTCGGCTGCTCGGGTTCCGACGCGGTGGATACCGCGGCCAAACTGGTACATTTTTACCAGAACGCCCGCAAAAAGCCCGAGAAGAAAAAAAAAGTTTTGGCATTTTGGGGCATGGCTTTACCTATGGCGGGCATCCGGTGGGGGCTGCGGTGGCACTGGAAGCCATCAAGATCTATGAGGAGATGTCATTGCCCGAGCACGGTTAGAAGCTTTCGGCCTACCTCACCGCCAAACTGGAGAGGGTCAAGGCCCTGAGCGTGGTGGGTGACCTGCGCATAACCGGCATTATGGTCGGAGTGGAGATGCGCGAGGACACCAGTGTGGGCCAGGACTTTGCCAAAAAGATTCTGGTGCATGCCGAGGCCAAGGGAGTTCTGTTTCGTTCCATTGACAACATCGTGGCCATAAGCCCGCCGATGAACATTAGCGAATCCGAGCTTGACCGGGTGGTTGACGTGCCGCACCAAAGCATCATGGCGGTGGTCGAGGAGAACGGTATTACCTGCTGAGAGGAGAGAAAAAGCGTGGACGATATCCATATCTTTAGGATAGCCAATGAAACTGAACCGCATCTTCCTTCATTTGTTGGCCTGAATGATCACTATTGCGCTTTGACCAATTCCTTTTCGCCTTTTTGCCGAATCGTCTTCAACGCGGTTAAGGTGTCGTCCGGCAGGGAAGGTGCTGCATGGTTTTTAACGATGTCTTCGAGTTTTTCCTGAATGCGAGTGGCGCAATCTTTGGCGCCCTGGGCTTGCCAGTCCTCACCGGCGGATCGCGTCATCAGACTGGGCATCCAGAGTTCGTTTTTGAAATGATTATAGGTATGGTTCTGATCGAGGAAATGTCCACCGGGGCCCACATTTTCGATCAGTTCGCGGGCCAGGGTTTCGCGGTTGACCTCTATTCCTCTAATAAAGCGTTTGGCCATCCCGATATTTTCGTCACCTAGAATTAATTGAGCCGTGGAACAGACCATCCCGTTATCCATATACCCCACGTCGTGGATAAGGTTCAGTCCGCCCAACCCCTGGGCCAAGATAGAAAAAGCGGATTCCGATCCGGCCTGGGCATCCAGCACCTTGGCGTCGGTGGAACCGGCCAGGCCCCAGCTGGGAAGTCCGAAGGATTGTGCCACCTCGGCCTGGGCTGAAAGGGCGAGGCTCGATTCCGGGGCAGCGATGGACAGGAGGCCGGCGGTCATATCAAAAACCGCGAAATTGCAGCCCAAACTGCAGGGACAACCAGGCTTGCGCAGCTGAGCCAGGACCAGACACATCAAGGCTTCGGCCGTACCTTGCGCAATCGCTCCGGCCAGGGTCATCGGGGCTGTCGCACCAAATTGCATTGTGGGTCCCTGAATTTGCGGCATCGCCAGATCCGCGCAGACGAACAGACGATCGATCACATCCGCCGGAAAGACCAGCGGCGAGATTGGTTCGGGATAAAAAATAAGAAAAGGTCGCTGTCGAAGGTTATCGATGCCGCCGCCGACTTCGGCGGCCATTTCATAAACAAGCTCCACCCCGCGTGGCGTATATCCGATAAAAACAATGGGCTTGGTTGTATGGGTCACTACCGCCTCGAACTCGTGAATGTCGGCGGCTGTCGATGGTACATCCTGGACGGACCCCATCGGCATGACCCAGTCGATGTTCGGCAGAGCATCGGCCACTTGGGCCCCAATGGCAATATCGGCGACGCGGGTGGGATGAATTTCTCCGCTCAACGCATCTTTGGTATTCGGACTTGCGGTAGAGGTGCCGTAGTAGCTCTTGCGGCCTTCTACTTCCATGGCCCGGTTACCTTCCCGATCGTAAATTGTCCAGCCTTTGGGCGCCGTGCGGAGACACTCGGCAACGATGTGTTCCGGTACTTTTACAATTTTGTCGTCTACCAAAGCACCCGCCTGCTTCAGCATTTTGCGAGCACCTTCGTGATATACCCTGAAACCCACCTTGGACATAACTTCAAAAGCCGTGCGCTTGATTTCCACTATCTGGTCATCAGTAAGTACACGAAACGAAACCGATCTTTTTTCAATAGAATCTGTCTGAATCATCATTCCTCCTTTATATAGAACGTCACTCCATTATGTTATTTCTTACCGAATCGATGCCAAAGAAGCAAATATTTATCTGATTTTTTTAGATCCCAACATGCCGGTTGTTTGCCTAAGTGGCTTCGAATTCCGCATCCTTATTCTCCCAATGATTTCTTGACAGATACATCTCCCTTTACTAAATTTGCTATATATTCTAAGGTTTTTATCATTTTTGCACCAGAATTCTGGAAGGGAGGGTAAAATGAAAATACTTGTGGGTTATGATGGCTCTAAAGTGGCCGATGATGTTATAAAGTTGGCCCATCAACATGCGAAGGCATTTAATGCCGAGGTTTATATTGTGACGTCATTGGAACAAGATCCTGCATTGAAGAAAGAGGATATCGACAGAGCTGAAAGCAAATTGGAAAAGTTACACACGCCTTTCAAAGTAGATAATCTTCCTTGTGAGACCCAGGCAACTGTAAGTTACCAGTCTCCTGGAGAGGATCTGGTCAATTATGCAAAAGACAACCATATTGATGAAATCATTATCGGAATCAGAAGAAGGTCAAAAGTCGGTAAACTGGTGTTCGGTTCCACCGCCCAATATGTCATTCTGGAAGCGCCCTGCCCGGTTCTTACAGTTAAATAAAGGCGCAAAACGGAAATTATTGCGCTGGCGCTGACATGTCCTAAGCAGCACTTATGTGGCGCTGTCAACCAGTTTGATTTGTCACCAAAAGCGCATCTCGTTTTAACTTGGAACCGATTGTTTTCAAACTTCCCTGAATTCGGAAATCGTGATCGATTTGGCAAACAAAATCATTGCATATGTTATCGCCATTCGCCTTTATCTTGAATGCCTTAACGAGACTCATCTAAATTCCTTCCTGGCGGACTGGTCCTCGGCGAACTGCATGATGCGCTTTGTTTTACCGCGCTGTCTTCCCGTTCTAGCCTGGTTGCCTGCGGCTGCTTAGGCCGCCGGCAAGAACACCAAAGGTATTGTGTAAATGCTTGCGGCCCTGGCGAATCATATCGCATGGGGTCAAACATATTCAGCGCAGGACTTCGGTCTTGGGTTTCTTGGAAAGTATGGATGGTCGGAGCTGACCGGCCTGCGCGGGCCAATCGCCAGCAACGGAGACCGTGCCGCTGCTCGCACTCTACATCTGGCGCGGGGGTAATCTGGTCCAAAAATCACTTATTTAATAGCGACGGTTTGAAATTATTCGATTCTGCAGCCAGATAAAAGTTCGGGGTCACCTTGACTGCTGCGCGTGGAGCCGTTCGGCTTCATCCGGCACGTGGATCACAGGTTCCACCTTTTTCAACTCTTCAAGCGGTATATGACATTTGATGACATGGCGATCCACTACAACCTGCTCCGGCGGCGGCTCATTATCACAAATGTCGCCGATTCTCCGATGGCAGCGGGTACAAAACGGGCAACCTTTGGGAGGATTCATGGCGCTGGGCAGGTTACCTTCCAGTACAATTTCACGCTTGGTCACTTCAGGATCGGCAATCGGCACCGCTGATAACAGCGCTTCGGTATAGGGTTGATAGGGCGGTGCGAAGATTTGCTCTGTCGTCCCTCTTTCAAGAATATGCCCCAGATACATGACGACAATGCGATCCGACAGGTAGCGTACGACACTCAGGTCATGACTGATGAAAAGCAGCGTGGTTTTATGTTCGCGCTGAATATCCATGAGCAACTCGGTCACTGCGGCCGCGACCGAGACGTCCAAGGCAGAAACCGGCTCATCTGCGATGACCATACTCGGGTTTCCGGCAAATGCCCGAGCGATACCGACGCGCTGTTTCTGTCCGCCCGACAACTGCCTGGGCTTTCTGAAATAAAAATCCCTTGGCAGCTTTACCGTATCCAGCAGGGTCATCACACGGTCAAATATTTTCTTTTTATCCGATTCCACGCCGAATTTCTTGATTACCCGTGATATCTGACCGCCAATGCTGTGACTGGGATTCAAGGTATCAAACGGATTTTGAAATACCATCTGCAGCGAGCCGATCTGCTCAGGGCTGCGGTCCCGCACCGCAATCTCCGAGAGATCCTGACCATCGTGAAGCACCGCCCCGTCAGTGCCTGTTTCCAGACCCATCAGGACCTTGGCAAATGTTGATTTGCCGCAGCCGGATTCACCGACGATGGCGACGGTTTCGCCCTCTCTGGCAGTGAAGTTCAACTCCTCATTGGCTTTGACATAACGGATTCTTTTACCGCTGATTA
>JASFFJ010000617.1:0-4933 GCA_050124355.1 Desulfobacterales bacterium
GATTTTGCTTTCTTTGACAATTTAGTTTCGTTTTCGACTCCTGCCCACGGGTGATTTCCCTGCCTTTTTCTTCTTTTCTTTTGTCGATGCCGCCAGCCGGCTTTCCGCCAGATCGATCAGAATTTCATGGACAGTACGCTTGTCGTCCTTATCACCGGGCTGGCGTTGTACATACGTCCCATCCGGTTGCATGTCCCAGACACTGCGTTTGTTGTTAATCTGAATATCAAGTACTTCCCGCAACCTGGTTTGCAGGGTCTTGTTCTCAACAGGGACGACAACTTCGACACGGGATTCGAGGTTGCGTTTCATCAAGTCAGCCGAACCCATAAAATATTCCTCTTCACCGCTGTTTTTGAAATAATAGATTCGAGCATGTTCAAGGAACCTGCCGACGATTGAGACGACGTTGATATTCTCGGAGAGCCCGGCGATGCCCGGCCGCAAGCGGCAGGAATCACGGACAATCAGGTCAACATGGACCCCGGCCTGGGATGCCTGGTAGAGTGCTTTGGTGATATCTTTGTCTTCCAGAGCATTGGTCTTGAACTGAATCAGGCCGGGATTTTCCGACGTGTGTTGTTTGATTTCTCTGTCGATTTTTTTCAGCAATCCTTTTTTCAGCTTGTGTGGTGAGGGCAGGATTTTGCGGTAGTTGCGAACCGGAGCGTAGCCGGTGGTCAGGTAGTTGAACAGCTCGGTTAAATCTTCGCAGATGACCGGATCGTTGGTGAGCAAACCAATATCGTTGTACTGGCGTGCCGTTCCTGCATGATAATTACCGGTACCGATATGTGCATACCGCTGTAAGCCGTTGTAGTCCCGCCTGACAACAAAGATCACCTTACTGTGGGTTTTCAAGCCGATAACCCCGTAAGTGACGTGGATGCCCGCCTCTTCAAGCGTTTCCGCCCATTTGATGTTCGCTGATTCGTCAAATCGAGCCATCAATTCGACAACCACGGCAACCTGTTTGCCGTTTTGGGCCGCATCGATCAAATACCGAATGATGCGGGACTCGGAACCGGTTCGGTATAATGTCATCTTAATGACAAGGACTTTTGGATCGATGCTTGCTTGTTTGAGAAAAAGCTCAACTGAGGTGTCAAATGATTCGTACGGATGCTGCAAAAGGATGGCATGTTGTTTTCGAATGACATGAAAGATATTCGGGTCATCTAACAGCAGTTCCGGGTGATCGCAGGGTTGGTGAATGGGATAATGCAGATCGGGCCGGTCAATCTTGCAGATCTCCATAAGATCCCGTTTTGCCATGAAGCCGATGCCCTCAAAGACATCTTCCTGCTCATCGACTCCCAGTTCGGCTGCCAACATACCACGGTGGTGAGGGATCATGCTTTGGTCGACTTGAAGACGGACAATATCGGCAAATTTACGGTCACGCAAGGCCGATTCGATCACGAAAAGAAGATCGTTGGCTGGTTCCTCCAGACGCTCGGTAATGGCGTTTCGGGTAACCCGAAACAGCTCACAGCTGTGGATATCCAGACCGGGAAAGAGATCGTTTAGATTATTAGCGATAAGGTCCTCAAAAGTGATGTAAAGGTGTTTATTTTCGATCGGTATGAAACGCGGAATGCCGACCCCGTTGGGGACTTTGACCCTGTTTAGAAATAAATGATTCGATTCCGATTCGCCGGTATTTACGAGCAAATTGAGTGAGAGATTCGAGATAAACGGGAAAGGATGAGCCGGGTCAATACCCTGAGGCGTTAATAAAGGATAGATTTCCCGCTTGAAATAAGCATCCATCTCCTTTTTTTGCTGGCTGTTGAGTTGATCGTATTGCCGAAAACAAATATTTTCTTTTTCCAAAAGAACCCGGAGTTGTTCTTCAATCCGCCGCTGTTCTGCCAGAATTACCTGATAGCATTTATAACAGGCGTCGATCTGTTCCTGAGGCAGCATGCCATCCACGGTAAGTTTTTTCACCCCGGCGCCAACCTGCTGCTTGAGGCCGCCAATACGCTTCATGAAAAACTCGTCGAGGTTAGAGCCGACCACCGCAACGAAGAAGACGCGTTCCAGCAACGGATTACGATCGTCTTTGGCCTCGTTTAATACCCGTTGATTAAATGCCAGCCACGTCAGCTCACGGTTGAGATACCATTCGTGACTGTCAAGGTCGAATGTTGGCGGTTGTGCGGATTCTTTTGTCGAAACTTCTTTTAATGCAACTGCTTTTTTCGAAACCATCGGTATACTTCCCAATTGATATTTTTTAAGTTTAAAACAATGAGCCAACCTTAAGAGATGGTTCAATGATAATCAAGCTAGAAAAATGTTAGGAAGCCTGACCACCTTAAAACCGGGATCGATCAGGTTTGCACCCATCAAGCATGTCCTCGCGGTAACGGTAGAACCATTTAAATTCTCACCGGCAAACCGGTGGCTTAGGAATTAATACGAAACTCATGAATATCTAATTCCAATTAAACATCCAAGCTATATTTCAAATTTTCAGCTTGAAATAAAGCGCAGAAGCCCCAGAAGCCCCGAATAAAAAGCCCCATAAATCGATGGAGAACAAAATTATGAGTTTGATACACACCGAAAAACTTTCGATCGCCGAAAAGCGCAAGATAGATCCCCATATTCAAATCGACAATTTACGTCCGAGCCCCGATTCCTTCAATGATCCTCAGAGGAAAACAGATATTCAATGTACGTTGTGCGGCCGACAATTTACAAGCGAAATAATTCAAACGGAAATCTCCTTGTGCCCTGCCTGCAGCCGTCATTTTACAGCACTTTCCGATGACAGAATCAAATCCTGGATCAGTTACTGGCTGCGTAAGTCCCTGCATTCTGAACCATCGAACGTCTGTTGCGCGACGAGACTGGCATCATGAAGCATGCAAGCATCGTATCCACTGGGATTTACCTGCCGTCTGAAACGCTTCATAACGAGGACCTGGATCAATTTTCATCGGCCGCAAAGCTCATGATCAGCGCCAAAACCGGTATTTTCTCCAGAAAAAAAGCTTCGGAAAGCGAATGCACCTCGGACCTCGCGGTGAAAGCTGCCAGGCACTGCCTCGAAAAGATCGGTTTCTCCCCGGATAGGATAGATGGCATCGTGGTGTCAACCTCCTCACCCGACCGCATTCAACCGGCGACTGCAACTCGCGTCCAGAACCTGCTGGGGGCCTCCTCGGCCTTTGCTTTCGACATCAACTCGGTCTGCGCCGGCAGTGTCTATGGCATTGCGCTGTCAGATTCGCTCATTAAAACCGGATTGTGTGACTGCGTGCTGTTTATTGCTGCCGAAATGTACTCACGAATTCTGGATGACCATGATTTCTCAACCTACCCGTTCTTTGGCGATGGCGCCGGTGCGATTTTGTTTCAAGCATCGGCCAGTCCCAGCGGTGGCGTGTTGCATTCCTGTCTCAAGACGGACGGCAGTGGATCTGAGGTCATTTGCGTTCCGGCCGGTGGCAGCATGATGCCTTTTACCCGCATGACGGACCCCTCGTCGGCATACTTCAAGATGAGGGGCAAGGCTGTCTATCAGTTTGCCGTCAGCCGGGGCGCAGAAATCATCGAGCAGCTCATTGAAGGGGCCAAGATTTCGAAGGAAGATGTCAGCTGTTTTATCTGTCATCAGGCCAACATTCACATTCTCATAAACATTGCCGAGCGGCTGAACGTGCCCAGGGAACTTTTCTTCATAAATTTGTTTCGCTACGGAAACTTGGCCAGCGCCTCAGTGCTGGTGGCATTGGATGAAGCTATTTGTGGGGGAGAGATCTCCAAAGGGGATTTAATCGTAACCGCAGCCTATGGCGGTGGGCTTTCCTGGGGAGCCAATTTGATCCAATTATAGATAAAAACACAAAGGAGATTTACCAATGACAGACACTTTCATTCAAATCAAAGAAGGCATTTGCCAGCTTTTCAGCGAAGCCGAAGACATGGAGCTGACTTTGGATACGACGCTTGAAGAACTTCCTGACTGGGACTCCATGGCAGCCGTCAATCTACAGTCCTACCTGGAACAGGAATTTCGTGTGGCGATTGGCCTCGACAAGCTCGATGAGGAAACTTCGCTGGGCGAACTGGTCGACCACATCAAAAACCCACAACCTTTAGCCGTAAACCAGTAACCGCTATGAATCCCTATGGTTTTTTCCAGCATTTTTCCGATCTCGGCGCATCTTGGATGCGGGACACGCCGGGTTTTGTTTCCAGAGTTTTAGAGCTCAATCAGGATTTTCTGGCACTGAACGAAAAAGCCGTGGATCTGTTTTTTAACGACGACGGCAACGGGCACAATGGCGGGGCACCAGCGGAAACCGCTTTAACAGAGCTGGCCTGCAAAAACGGTACAACAGGCAATCAGTATCATCAAACGTTAAAACGTTGGCTCAAACGTCTAATCATAGATGCACCCAGTCTCACAGACCGGCAGCGCAAACGGACGTTGTTTTGGGCAGACCAAATCATCAACAGCCTGGCGCCCCAAAATTATTTCTGGTCGAATCCATCCGCTGTAAAGGCTTTATTGGACAGTCACGGTAAGAGCTTGGAAAACAGTTATATCACCTGGCTCGCGGAAATTAATCAGGGGCAACTCTTTGCGCCCTTGGTGAACCGGACGGCCTTCTCAATTGGTCAAAACCTGGCCGCAACACCCGGCAATGTGGTCTACCGTAATTCCATAATGGAGGTGATCCAATACGCGCCGGCTACCTCCAAAACCCGCGAGCGGCCGATTGTCCTGATCCAACCGCTGATCAACAAGTACTACATCTTCGATCTTTCTGAATCCAACAGCTTCGTGCGTTTTTTGATACAGGAAGGATTTACAGTGTTTATCACCAGCTGGAAAAATCCGACCGCTGAGATGCGAAATGTATCCTTCGAAGACTATATGATCCACGGCGCGTTAAAAGCCATTATGGTCGCA
>JASFFJ010000618.1:0-4928 GCA_050124355.1 Desulfobacterales bacterium
AATCCGCGTACGATACGCATGATGCCCGGAGAAGATGCAAAGGTGATGGCAATAATAATGTTGATTCCGGATGCGCCGATGGTGGCAATGATGATGATATACAGCACCAGCACCGGAAAAGAGAGGATGATATCGGCCACGCGCGACAGGATATCGTCCACCCAGCCGCCGCGATACCCCGCTGCCAGCCCCATCAGGATGCCTACCAGATAGGCCGAAAGGGTTGCCAGGGGCGCATAGACCAGCACCGTGCGTGATCCCCAGATAATCCGTGACAGGATGTCCCGCCCGATATGGTCAGTGCCCAACCAGAATGTGCCGCCTTTGGCTGACACGACCCCCGGCTTGGCAAAAGGCTGAATGGAGGAGTTGGGATCAAACGGCGCCAGCAGGGGCGCCAGGATCGCCACCAGCACCCAGAATAGGACTAGAATCGTCCCAATCATCCCGACCCAACTCTCCCGCAAGAGCCCAAAGGATTTCAGGGCGCGTTTGATCGCCGCTCCGTACCCGGCGGTCGGCATTCGAGTTGTTGCCGTAGGTGTATTCATTGTCTATTTCCTTATTTAAATCGGATGCGAGGATTGAGAAAGGTGTAGCCAATATCGGCAATGGTTTGGGTGGCTACCGCGACACACACCGCCACCATGGCGCAGGCCTCCAACAGGGCGATGTCGTTGTTCAGTGACGCCTCCAGGATCAGCGCACCGAAACCCTTGTAGGCGAAGAAAAATTCAACTACGATCACCCCGGACAACAGCCAGTTGATTTGGAGCATGATGACTGTAAACGGAGCGATTAAGGCATTGCGCAAGGCGTGCTTGACGATTACCGATTTGTAGGGCAGGCCCTTGAGCACCGCGGTTCGGATGTACTGGGAGGTCATGACCTCCGCCATGGAAGCGCGGGTCATACGGGCCACGTAGCCGAAATCGTAGACGATCAGCACCATGGCCGGCAAAATCAGCTGCTTGAAGTCGAAACCGCCGGACATGCTGCTGGTACCCGGCAGCCACTTTAATCCGAACACAAAAAGAGAGGAGAAAATCACCGCACTGGCAAATTCGGGCACGGAGGTCGTTAAAATTCCGAACACCGAAATCGATCGGTCCAGCAGCGATCCCTCCTTCATGCCCGACAAAACCCCCAAAGTCAGTGATAGCGGAATCATTATGGCAAACGTCCAAAACCCCAATATGGCGGTGTTCCAAAGCCGCGGCAGCATGACATCCGCCACCGGGCCTTTGAAACGGATGGATTCGCCCAGGTTGCCGGTCGCAAAATTGCCCAACCAGGTGACATATCGCAGCATGACCGGCCGGTTATAACCGTGCTGTTCACGCCACAGCTCCCGCTGTTCTTCGTTTGAAAATTGGCCCAGAACCCGGATTGCCGGATCACCGGTCAGTTCGGTCTCCAGCAGCAGAAACAAGATCAGCGATACGACAATCATGGTAAATATCATGAATCCGATGCGCTTTACCACCAGGGTGACCATGTTGACTCCTTTTAATTTCGAATATGAATTGAGAGAACCGCCTACCTGAATTTTGTATAAACATTGATGGGAAGATGAGGGGCGCCGCAACGCCCCTCGATTTTGTGTGCGTCGTTTTACCTGAATCCACCCAAAACCTCAGTGATTCAGCTATGCCAGGGATACGTTGTGGAAACGGTAGTATCGGGTTGGATGCATCTCAAATCCGACGACATTTTCCCGCACGGCGGTGAAAACGGCACGGAAAAACGGCTGGACCATAACGGCGTCGTCCTGCAAGATCTTTTCTACCTTATCCATCTTTTTCCGGCGTTCTTCAACATTCAGGGTCGATTCCGCCTCAGTCAGCGCTTTATCCCACTCCGGATTGGCGTAGCTGGACTCATTCCAGGGCACACCGGTGCGGTAGGCCAGACCCAGCACCATGACGGCCAGCGGACGGTGGGTCCAGGAGGTCAGGCTCAGGGGCGCCTTGGTCCAAACATCCCAGTATTGGGCCTGCGGCATCACATTCATCTTGATGTTGATTCCGGCTTTAGCGGCATCTTCCTTAAGCACGGCCACGGAATCCTGCTCCCACACGCCATCCGTATTGCCCACGTTGCAGGTCAACTCTATCCCATTGGGATACCCGGCTTCAGCCAAAAGCTTTTTGGCGCCTTCGATGTCCTGCTCGAACGGCGGCAGGGCAAAGTATTCGGGGTGAATCTTGGCGACATGATGGTGTTCGCCCTCGATCCCCAAACCCCGGTGGGCAATGTCAAGCTGGCGCTTGGCATCGCAAGTTTTCTGAACCGCTTTGCGGACACGGATATCGTCAAACGGCTTCTCGGTGACTTTCATCCGAATTACGCCGGTCTGGGTCGAAGGAATCGAGACCACCTTGATTCCCGGAATATTTTTGGCCGCTTCGAGCGTGGTCAGGTCAAGATTATAGATTACATCCACCTGTTGTGAAGCAATGGCGGCCAGATAAGCCCCGGCATCTTCACCCAGGTCGATAATGCGAATCTCGTCCAAAAAGACCTCGCCGCCCCACCAGGGTGCTTTGCGTTTTTTCAAAACTGCCATCTCCCCGACCCTGAATTCGGTTAAGGTATACGGACCGGTGCCCACCGGATTTTTAGAGAGATCGCCGCCTTCTTTTTCAAAATTACGGTGAACAATGCCGGTGGGATAGTTGTACAGGTTTTCCGGAATCGCCAGCACCGGGGAATTCAGGTTGAGCCTGACCGTGTGGCTGTCGACTTTCTCAACGGCGTTTTTGCTCATGCGCTTGACGGGGTTGCCTTTCTTATCTTTTTCACCGGTCGCTTCCAGCATGGCATCGAACAATCCCAGGTTGGATGATCCGGTTTTGGGGTCGAGCCAGCGGTTAAAGTTAAACACCACATCATCGGCATTGAACTCGTCGCCGTTGGACCACTTGACGCCCTTGCGCAGATAGAAAGTCCAGGTCTTCAGATCTTCGGAAGCTTCCCATCTTTCGGCCAAAGCGGGTCGGGTAATGTTGTCCGGCCCGGTTTCGACCAGGTATTCAATGATATGACGGGCAACGATGGATTTCTGGGTCCAGGAATAGGTGGCTGGATCGGCCATTTCCTGCACCTGCATACCATATTTGAGTACGCCGCCTTTTTTCTGACTGGCAGCCTGGGCCGATGAGATAAAGTCAGGCAGCCCGGCCATGCTGTAGGCGGCCGTGGCCGATACGCCCAGCAAGGTTACAGTGCGCAGGAATTCGCGCCGGGAACACTTGCCGTCGGCAAGGGCTTTACGCATTTGTTCGACGCCGGGATGTTCTCTGTCTGTCGTCATGATATTTCCTCCTTTCAAAAATGAGCGGTTGGCACGATAGAAAAAGGCGGTGATTTTGAATGTTGCTCTCAAAACATGAAAGAACGCGCATTAATCAAGGCTGTATTGCAAAAAACTGACGGTTCAATTTGGTGAAGACGCTATAATAAAAAACTTGAATTCAGCTTTTTATCTAAGTTTAAGTAATTAAACCGTTCCCAACATAGATAATTCAATATCCCCTGTCAAGGATAAATCAGTTTGGTTCTGCGGCAGGGAGTCGTCGTACCGGCCGCAAAAAGCTGCATGGTTGCAGCAAGAAAAGCAAGGTAAGCACTATTAGGTAGCTAAATTGGACGCTTTAATGCCGCCATTAGTGAACACATAAGAGAGGGCATTGACGGTATTCGGCTCCAGAGCGCGAGGGCTGGAAGAGGCTGTCAGTGGCAAGCTGTCCCCTTTGGAGCGGATAATGATTTGAGAGGAGGGTGTGGGGAATGGGCCAAGTAAAGAATCCTGGCCCCGAGGGCAACGTTTTTATTTTTGAATAAATTTTAGTATTTCCAAACTTTGACTGAGTGGCAAAGAAGCGCAAAAAGCACGAGAGTCAAATTTTACAAGTCATTTTATTAAGCTACGAATGATTGTCTCATTCTATCTTTTAGTCATTTTTTTGATTGAATTTCGGCAGACGATCGTTTACCTGGCCGGTGGTTTTCTCCGTTTTTTCAATATAGTTTTTTGCCTGGGTTTCGGTGAGGCCGCCGGATTTGTCGGTGTGCATATTTTTTTCTTTATGAAAGATATACCCCGACTTTCGGTAACTTGCTATCGGTGTTTTTATCCTTATCATACGCCTCGTTACAGCAAATATATCTATTGATAATCCTGTTATTGCATAAAAACCGGCACCTCACTGATTCGGAAATTCACATAGGCCTCAATCAAACTGGTTGGAAAATTATGCCCGACGAAAACTCTTCAAACCTTGAGCTGTCTTTTACTGCTTCCGTATTTGCCGTATTCTTGTGCGTCATCTTCGGATCGAACGCTGTTGCCGTAAAAGTGGCATTTTCGGGCATGGGCGTTTTCACGGTGGCGGCCGTCCGTTTCGGTATTGCAGCCATTGCGATCTTTTTGTGGGCCAAGTTGACAAGGCAGACGATCGCACTTCAAAAAGGACAGACTCATCAAATTCTGATATTTTCGGCATTGTTTACCTTTCAGCTGTCATTGTTTTATCTGGGGCTCAGCAAATCCAATGCCTCCCGCGGTACGCTGCTGTCGAACCTGCTGCCCTTTTTCGTTCTGTTCCTGGCCCATTTTTTTATACCCGGGGATCGGATTACCCGCCGCAAGTTTTTGGGTATTCTGCTGGGATTTAGCGGTGTGGTGTTTATGTTTCTGGACGAGGAAGCCGTTCGTGCCGGTTTTCGCGCCGGCGATGTGATTATTCTGGGGGCGGTTACGATCTGGTCCTGTGCGACGATTTATCTCAAACGGATTATTACGACTTTCCACCCGTTTCAGATTGTGTTGTATTCGACCCTGTTTTCAGTGCCCCTTTTTTTGCTCGGAGCAATTCTCTGGGATGCTGACATGGTCTTTGCGTTGAATGCACCGGTTATCGGTT
>JASFFJ010000619.1:0-4908 GCA_050124355.1 Desulfobacterales bacterium
GAGATAATCGACATAGCTGCGGGCGAGTTGCTCAGCCACCATCCACTGGGTGCGGGATTCGCATCAGTAGCGGCGCTCGATTTCTTCCAGGATCGAGGCCTCGGTCTTGGCGCCAAACCCATTGAGGTTGCGAATTTTTTGTTCTTGGGCGGCTTTTTTCAAAGATGAAAGGTCTCCGATATCCAACGCTTCATACAGGGCCTTGACCTTTTTGGGACCCAACCCAGGGATGCGCAGCAGGTCATGCAGGCCCGGCGGCAGGTCTTTTTCCAGTTCCCTTAGCTGGGAGAGCTGGCCGGTCGCCAGAATTTCCTTGATCTTTTCAGCCAAATCTTTGCCGATACCGGAAAAATCGGTCAGCGGTTTGTTCTCGGCGATCAGATCCGCCACGCTTATGGTCAGACCGCCGATGGTGCGGGCGGCATTGCGGTATGCCCTGACACGGAATGGATTGGCGCCCTTGATCTCCAGCAGATCGGCCACCTTATTGAAATTTTTGACAATGTCGTTGTTGTGAATTGGCATTTTTTCTTAGTGTTTTGGCCCCTACTGAAATGTTGAAGTTTCGAGCACGAAATCAGCTTCGAAACGTGCTCTATTTCATTGATCAGAAAAAGCTCTGTCAAATCTTAATAGTTTTTTACCCACAGGAAAAAAATAAGGTATTGACATTATTTTATCAAGCTTACTGCTATATTAGGCATTAATTATTGCAATTCAATTTTGTATTTATCCTTCCGAAGAGGACTTTATCAGGTGTGTGGTTTATCCTAAAAAAATTTGTATATATAATCCCTCATGAAAAATATTTCCATTCCTAATCGTGGCGATAATTATTCGATCCCTGTGCGCATCCCTCTGATTTTGACGCCATAACCATTAACTGGATAGAGTTAAGCGATCAATATCTCCGCGGAAGGGTGACACCTTGCTCGCCGGATAGAAACTGCCGAGGCGCATCCGGCCATAATTCGACTGAGTTTTAAACTTGTTACTGATCAGAACATAGGTTGTAAATTGTATGGTTGGGAAGGTCCAAGTAAAATAAGGTCTAATGGATTTGGTTATGGAGTATGGAACTTCATTATCTTCATCTGTCAGCCTCCTTTTAGTCGAAGACAATGTGCCCGACCGGACGGCCATTGAAAACGCTCTACGCCGATCGGAGATCGCTTTTGAAATATTGGTGAGCGAGAGGGCCGAGGATGCTTGCGATGTGATAACGGCAAACGAGGCATCAATCGACATGGTTGTGGTAGATTACTATTTAGGTGGGAAGAACGGCATGGATATTTACCGGCAGCTAGACCATATGGAGAATTTGCCACCGTTTGTGATGCTGATCGGTGCCGGTTCTGAGAATCTTGCGGTCGAAGCCCTACAAGCCGGGGTATACGATTGCATCATCAAGGATGCCGGCCAGGGATATCTGAAACTGCTGCCGTTAAAGCTAGCCGGCGTCAAGCAGCACAATATCGCGCGCGAGGCTCGGCCGCAGCTGAAAAAGACCCGTGGAGAGCTCGGGAAAAGAATTGCGATTCACACAGCCGGATCGTCACAGGCGGTAAATGCGCTGGAGAAGGAAGTCGTAGAACATCAAAAAGCCCGGGAGCAAATCAGCATCGCTTACGACGCCTTGAACTCGGCGACGAGCGGCATTATTGTAACCGACTCCAACCTGCGGATTCAATTTATAAAGCCAGCCTGCCTGCGTATGTTCAAATACGACACGCCGAGCGATATTATCGGTAAAAATGCGATCAACTTATTTTTCGCAGAAAAAAAATAAAAAAGCTGCCGAGGCCAAATCCATCGTCCAGCAACCCACGGAAAAGAGCCAGGAGCTTATTCTACAACGCGCAGACGGTACGGCATTTCCATTAATTTTTTTTGATATCCGTTGATCCGCTTTTGGTTTTTTGCACTGCGCCTTCCTACGGCCATTATAAGCGGCCACAAAATTCGGTTCCATTCAATCTGAAAAGTGTTAGAGGCATGTTGACAGGACCAGGACAGAGCGCTCAGCCCCTTTTTACTACCAGACCATACTCGATGGCATACGCCGTCAGGGAAGCGGCATTGTGCAGATCCAGCTTGTTCATAATATTGGCGCGGTGTTTTTCGACCGTTTTGACACTGATATGCAGCGTATCGGTTAAATTAAGCCTATTTCATAGGTACTTTATTACGCAAAAACGGGACACCCGCTTCCTGGCGTTCGCGGTTCCAGGCGT
The DNA here is from genome assembly GCA_050124355.1 of Desulfobacterales bacterium. Lineage (GTDB taxonomy): Bacteria > Desulfobacterota > Desulfobacteria > Desulfobacterales > JAFDCJ01 > JAFDCJ01. The sequence continues at coordinate 2,235 of JASFFJ010000619.1, forward strand.
TCTTGTATCCACCATTTTGTTTGACTTCCAGATTTTCGACCCAGATGTTGGAGCCGTCCTGCTTGCCTTGGATGCGCACTATTTCGGTCAGATGTCTGGCCTTGACCAGAGGGCTTAAGTTTGGAAGTAAAAAGAATTTCCCATCCGGCAGAACGAGAACGAAATCGTTTTCCAGAGCGGCATAAATATCGAGGTCGTCTTTGGGACACTGCTGACTATAGTATGTGCAGTTCAGGCCTTCAATTGTCCCCTCATAGGTTACCTCTTCGGCCGCCGCATTCATCGCCGTCGCCGCGAAAGCAAATGAAACAATTACAATTGTAATCCATACGGTTAAATCAATCTGCCAGCTTTTTGTCGTTTGCATAGTTTCCTCCTCATTTTTTTATAGATACGTTAGCGATACGCGGTACAGGGCCCATTACACGATATTTCAGCAATGCAATTTTACAATAAGGTATTGGCTGTATTCTCTGAATTAGATTCCCCTATTATCTATCGACAAGCTTTTAGATACCAAACTGGCATACTAAAAGCAAAAACAACTTAATTTTGTTTACACCAAAGAGCGGCTTAGGTTGTCACTATATAACCTGGTGAAGTCACAAATCTTTCCCGTTTTAATCGGTGTCTTGGGTTCAGTTGTTATAAAATACATGACAAAAATGGAATCAGTACACGTTATGCCCTATTGTTTGAGTATTACGTCTACCGTATATTTATGAGTGAAATACACAATTAGACTACGGATGAAAACCATAAACCCGTGAAGGTTGTTATCATGAAAGTAGAAAATATTCAATATGAGCAGAGGATGGATTTACATCCCCGAACTAAATTCGTTGGTTTTCCAAATTTTCCCTTCGGCTTTACCAACTGGACGTTTTTTATGCGTTGTCAAAAACAAGGTATTGTCGCAAAATCGATCCAATCCGACCATGTCCTTGAAACCACTCCGCACTTGGCGGCGGATCGGCTCGATAGTAGAAAAACCCAGCATTTTCCGGTGGAAGAACCCCCCAACCAGCCGAAAAAGCCACCCGTCGAAGAGCCCGGAAACCTACCGGAGCGACCGCCTATGCCCAGTGAGCCGCCGGTGCAAGAGCCGCCAAACGAACCTGACAAACCGCCGGTCAAGGAGCCACCGCCTAAAGATCCGGACCGAGAACCCCTGCATAAACCGCCTGTAAGGGCTATGCCGGATGTATTGATTGCGATCGGCATCAAATTCATAGTCGATGGGTTGCAAGAGGTCTTTCCTGGTTGGGCTCCCAGGCCACGTAGAATCACACGATTTGCACATCAGGGCTATAAGTACCAGCGATAAGGTGTTAAAGGCCAGTCAAAATAAGGTCCGGAAAACTGTCAAATAATAGATAGACCCCATAGAAAATAAATCACGCGACGCATATGTTCTATAATGTCTTGAACGAATTTATATGAAAGTAATCCAGGAAAAGGAGAAAATCATGACAGGCAAAGATGCCTATGTGCAAAAATTACATGCAAAGCTTGATGAGTGGAACGTAGAAATCGACATGCTCAAAGCCAAAGCCGACAAAGCTGAAGCTGATTCGCGAGCTGAATATCATAAACAGGTAGAAGCCTTGCGGGAGAAACGCAAAGATGCTGAATCAAAGATTACAGAAGTCGCTGAGGCGGGTGATGGCGCACTGGAAGACTTAAAGTCCGGTGTCCAAGGCGCTTGGGATTCAATGGAAGCGGCCCTAAAATCGGCCCGATCACAATTCAAATGATGGAGGGGGAAAAATGGGAATCGAAGTTGGCGGTCTTTTGGGGCTGATCATCCTGATCGCGGATATCTGGGCCATTGTAAAGACGGTCGGCAGTCCGAGTTCTGCGGGGTCAAAAGCGCTCTGGATCGTGTTGATTCTGATTCTGCCTGTCCTTGGATTCATTATCTGGTTTATTGCAGGACCCCGAGCACGGAATTAGTGAACGATAAATTGCATGATCTCACAATCAACCAATCTCGACTGGCGCCAGAGTGTGTCTCATCTGTGGCACCTGGTTTTTGCTTCGTTCGACAATATAGACAAAGATCTACGCAAGGCCATGACATAGTTTGGCTGATCGTGAGTTTTTGTTAAACCCGATACATGATATGTCGAAAGATAACTTTTTTTTCTCCTCTTCGACACTGGCCTTCAGATTAAGAAATATCTTTCGAACATCTTCGATATTTGTGGATTCGGAAAGTCGCTGATAGAATTCCACCAGCGCTGAGTCAAAATCTAAAATGATACAGATGACATCGTCAATTCTCATATCGGGGCCAAGGCGTGCGTTGGGATCGGTGTTCAACTTTGGTGCATCGGGAGAAAAATGAAACCAGGCATCCAGAACTTTAGACGGGGCTCTTTTCTTTAATGCTCGGATTTCCTTTTCCAAATATTCGACATGGCGACGGATGGCAGACAGAAAGATTTCCATTCGTTGTAAGTCGTTTTGGTCACTTAATTCATCGTAAATTCGATGCATCTGTCTATAGAAATCTCTTGATAAGTTGAGAATATCACGTGCCTGAATCCAGGGCATTGCAAAAGTCTCCTTTAGTCTGATTAGGTGTATCGGGTTTCCAAGGTATTTCCTTGGATATCGCCGCTCAATAATATCATAGAGCTGAAGCAATTAGGTTAAAACATATTATAAG
>JASFFJ010000620.1:0-4871 GCA_050124355.1 Desulfobacterales bacterium
TGCTGGTGCAGCTCGACGAAATGGGCATCGAACACGGTTACAATGTGGACCGTGTGCTATGGCTGGGACGCCAGCTGGAACGAACCGTCGGACAGCGCCTGAGAAGCGAGGCGGTGATCAACGGGCGGACCCTGAAAGAAGGGCATCCGAAATTTGCCCGCCCGGGACTGGCAAAACTCAAAGAGAAATTCGGGGAGAATCCGGGTCAGTTGCTGCCCCAGGAATGGGCCGACGAACCGGTGCTGCCGGAGCAATATCGACCGTAAGCGGTCATTAATTACTGCAATAAAAATAGGATTTGACATCTTCTTTTGTTTAAAGGCATAATAGACAAGTTGCGTTAAAAACGATAATTCTTGTGAAACTTCATTGAGAGCAATATTCACCGCAGAGAACGTAGAGCTTGCAGAGGTTAATTAAAATTTTCATTCTCGGCTATCTCTGTGCGCTCTGCGGTGAACGGTTATGTTTCTTTTTCGATCAGACTGGGTGCTCGTCGCCGGCGGCCTCACGTATGTCTACCTTCGCGTGAAATCTCAGATGTGGTCACTTCCGCGATCAAACGGGAATTAAGCTTTGCTGCAAACCCGCGGTCTGCATCTGCACTAAGTTACCACCGGCTAAGCATGTCCGGGTGAGGAAGGTTCACCATGAAGTCTCTGACTGCCTGTCTTGTTTTAACTCTGATGGCTCTTACCATCGGCTGTGCTTCCACAGAAAATGCCTACCATCGCGTGGAGTATGATTACGACGTCAATGTCGACTTCACCCGTGTCAAAACCTATGACTGGGTATCTTTGCCGGGAACTTTACGGATTGACCAATTCAATCGGATTCGAATACAGGATGTTGTCGACAAGGAGTTGGATGCCAAAGGACTAAAAATAGCTCCGCGAGACCCCGATGTCTTCCTTGTTATGTATGGGGGTAATCGCAAGGCAATTGATATGACCGTCATGATGGATTATGACGTCTATGAGGTTGGACGACTGAAGCTGGCACTTTACGATGCCAAATCCAACGAGGAAATTTGGTGGGCTGAAACCAGGGCCGATTTATTTCCCAACATGACTCCTGAAGAAAAAGACCGCATGATAGCATTCGCCGTTCACAGAATCCTGGAACATTATCCTCCCGTGCCTTAAAGATTTTCCATCCTTGTTTTATCGATACCGGTCAATTAAGCGTGTGATTGTTTCTTGTTCCCAGCGAGCCGTATATTTTAAATAATGGCGCATGCCTCCGTACCAGGGATAATTCATCCAAAGAGTTGCTCCGAAAAAATCAAAGTATGCTGTCTGAGTAACGATCGTACGGTCACCAGCCGCTTTTAATTGAATATGACCGTAGTGAAATGTTTGGCCGCATTCTTTCGGATTTTCCAGCTCGAAATCAAGACGGTGGATATCGGGAGAGCTAATGGTGCGCCAGCGGAATATGACGCCCGGTTTGGTTGCATAGATGCTTTCGGTAATAGCGACGTTATTACTATACGCTACCAAACGGTGTTCCTTGATGAGTTTATTGGTCAGCAGGAAGTCATTTTCAAAATCGGTTTTAAATTTCCAATAGACAGCCAGAGGGGCGGCAACCATATATACCAATTTGTAACCTTTGCCGGCTGAACCCACGGTATTCAGTTTATAAATATAAGCTTTGCCCTGCTTTAATTGAGCTATGTCGGGTTCATTATCCGGCGAGATCTGGGCCAGAACAGGATCTGCCAAAGGGTCTACCAGGATGGCGAGTATGGCACAGGATAGCGCCAATATCCCCAAAGCGGAAGCGGAAGCCGAATTTTTTAGGCGATATAGGGGCATGACATCATCAGCTGAGGCTAAATTCAGAACTACTGCCAAGTCGTAAATTTTGATGCAACACAAATGTCTGCGGTTGCGCTAACAATATTGGATTTTGGCGAATCGTTCTATACTTAATTTAATTGCCGATATGTTGTCCGTCGTCAGTTCTTCTTTCCCAGACCAAATTTTCGGTATTCAGCGCCACGATCAAACTTGTTGCGGCGTTCTGTTCCGATCTTTTGATGACTCGGGAAACGCAGGTCTTATAGATAATCAACCCATTGCCATTTGACCTGGCCGTTTTCATCCACGTGTTTTAAATCGCCCTGCCATACGGCGTTACGAACTGTCTCATACACCCGCTGCGGCTCGTAATCCGATGTTTGACAAATCTTTTTCGAAAGAAGAGTTAAAAGCGCCTTATCCGTCAGCGGCGATCCCCGGTGACACTGGCTTCCATTTTCTTCGATCACACGTTTCATCATCAGATCGTAAACCAGAACGATTCTCTCCAGGTTTTCAATTTCCCGAATTTCGTCTTTGGTTGCCTCTTTTTTGGCCATGCGCACTTGAATGTCTGATAAATACGCATCGTATTCGGCCTCCCATTTAACAACAATGTCATCAAGTGTGCGATGGGTTACGGCAGATGTCTCCACAATGGCTCTGTTGGCATGATATTGAGACCAGTCATTTGTCAGTATTTTTATGCCGTACTGCCGGCTGGATTCGCGAATCTCGGAACCGGGGAAGGGCGCCAGCAGGTGAAACCCGAAAGACAGGCCTTGTTTTTTTAATCGATTGCCAAATTTCATGGTTTCTTGAATGGTTTCCGGGGTTTCACCCGGAAGCCCGAGAATGAAAGATGCAAAAGGTAAAATTGCGGCCCTTTTGCACATGTCGACGGCCGCCTCAACTTGTTTGAGAGTTATCCCTTTTTTAATGGTTTTTAAAATTTGCGGATTGGCCGTTTCGATTCCAAAGCTGACCGCGCTGCAGCCGGCCGCTTTCATTTTTGTTAGGACGGCGTCGGATACGGTGTCCACCCTCGCAAAAGACGTCCACTTCAGCTGTAATCCTCTTTTAATGATTTCATCACAGACGGCAATGCAGTGGTTCTTACTGGCGGTGAAAAGATCGTCGGCAATGTTAATCTGGCGAAACTTCAATTCGTTTAGGTATTCCAACTCATCAACGATGTTGACGGCGCTGCGGTAGCGAACTTTTGCGCCCACCATTTTTCGACCCACGCAGAATATGCATTTATAAGGGCAGCCGCGACTGGTTGTCAAGCTGATGGGCATCCCGAGTGCCCGGTAGCGACCGAGCGGCAGCAAACGGCGATCGGGTAAGGGCAGATCATCCAGATTTTCGATGGGCTTTCTTTTCTCGGTAGTGCAGATGTTGCTATGGTTGCGATAGGCAATACCAGCGACGCCGCTCCAGGCGCGGCCGTCGTGAGCGGCCAGGACCAGCTCGACGATGGTCCGTTCCCCTTCGCCAATGACAATGATATCCAGCTGGGGGTACGCATCCAGCGTCTCCCGGGCACAAAACGACACGTGAGGTCCACCCATAACCGTTAGAACTTGCGGATCGATACGCTTGATGTCCTTAAGGACACTAACGGCATTGTCAAAATTCATGGTGACGGCGGTAATACCGGCGACCTTGGGCTTGAAGTTTTCGATCAGGGCTTTCAGCATGGATTGGCTGTAGGGAAAAACAACCAGGTCAAGAATTTTTACCTCGGCGCCCGCCGTGGTCAGCGCTGATGCCAGATAGGCCAATCCCAAAGGAGGGGAGGGGGTTTCGGAGATGGGGTAAAAGGGGTTTATGAGTAGGACTCGCATAGTATTGTATGATGAACACCCTAATTACGAAAATTTGAATTGCAATTACCAAATAACAAGCACCAAATAACAAATAAATTCCAATGACCAAAATTCGAAATTCCAATTTTGAAGAAAGAAAACGCCAATGTACTCATAGCTCTAAGGCTTGTTGTGAAAAATACTGCCCGCTCAAATCCCAAAACTGATTTGGTCATTGGATTTTGGGATTTATTTGTAATTTGGTGCTTGTGACTTGTGATTTAGTAAAAAAAATGGGGACCGAACAAATTGTCCGGACCCCATTTAATTTAAGACTTTGGATATTAGAACAACCCGGAAACTTTACCGGTCTCCACATCCACATCCACCCTTCTGAAAGCCGGGTTAGAACCGGTTCCCGGCATCAGGCTGATGGTGCCGGCGCAGGGGCACAGGAACTTGGCGCCGGAGTAGATCAGCACGTCGCGAACCGGCAGCCTCCATCCCTCGGGCACGCCTTTGACGGTTCTATCGTGGCTGAGACTCTCATGCGTCTTAACCATCATAGTGGCAAAGTCGGCGTACTTGGGATCATCTTCCAGCATCTTGGCTTTGGCGTTGGCTTCGGGAGACCAATCCACGCCCTCGGCACCGTAAACTTCCTTGGCGATGATATCCACGCGGTCGCGCAGCTTCATCTCCAGCGGGTAAAGGAATTTGAAGTCGTTTTCCTCTTCACAAGCCTCGATGACGGCATCGGCGAACTCCAGAGCACCTTCGCCGCCCAGTTCCCAGTGCTTGGACTCGGCGCAGCGGGCACCGGCAGCCTCAGCGGCTTTGCGTATGACGGCGCACTCGGCGTCGGTGTCGGTGTAGAAACGATTGATGCAGACCACCGGATTGATGCCGGCCTTACGGATGGTGTTGATGTGATGCACCATGTTCGCGCATCCCTTTTCCACCCACTCCAGGTTCTCTTTGGTGTACTCGCCTGGCAGGGCTTTACCGGTCACGACCGTGGGGCCGCCGCCGTGCATTTTCAGGGCGCGGATGGTGGTGGTCAGCACCGAGACGTGCGGCTTGAGGCCGGAGAAGCGGGACTTCACGTTCCAGAACTTCTCAAAGCCGATGTCGGCGCCGAACCCGGATTCGGTCACGTGATAGTCGAAGAGCTTCAGGCCGACACGGTCGGCGATAATGGAGCTCTGGCCCACGGCGATGTTGGCGAAGGGTCCGGCGTGCACCAGGCAAGGGT
>JASFFJ010000621.1:0-4867 GCA_050124355.1 Desulfobacterales bacterium
CATTTAATGCTAAATTGTTGGGCAGGTTGCCAGAACAGCAATGATGAATGTGTAAATATTCAATTCCTTTATTTAAGGGTCATTCCGGCGAGGCTTGTGCCGGACTCGATCCGGTAGCCGGTATCCACTACATTAAATGGTTTCTGGATACCGGATCCGTCATCCCGGACTTGATCCGGGACCGGTATGACGATGCGAGAACCTTTACGAAAGTGTCAATAATAAGACCGCTATGAATGCCGTTACCTTACATAAGAATGGCTCCATTGTCTACAACGATAACACGGTGAAATCTGATGCGATTAATTTGCTCAGCGCCCAGATTACGCCTGAAGACAGATACACTTTACGGAGCTTCTTTAAGATGCTCGATAAATACACGCTGTTTGTAAAGCTCAATGCGTTTCTCCCGATCTGCATGGAGCAATACCAGACCTGTCCGGAAAGTGGCTGTGATACAGGCATGCTTGATTATCTTGAATTCGGCAAGACGGTCGAGATGATCGGCGTCCCGGACAAGCGATTGGAAATATACAACTCCCTGGTTGGGTTTCACGCCGGTGAGAATTCTGAAATTAGATCCATGCAGTTGGCGCAACTGCTGGATTTGCCGTTAAAGCTAGGTAAACTCAAACACATCGTCTTTGGGGACCGTGTGGACCTTTTCGAATTTGATACCGTTTACACGTTATTTGAGTTCATTGATGGGATTGCATGGCAACTCAGCTTTCACGTCACGCCCGAGCAATGCGAACTAAGGAGGTAAGATATGTTTAAGAAAATTCTTTTTGCCACCACCGCTTCACCCAGCTGTGATAATGCCGCCAAAGTCGCATTCGATCTGGAACTAAAGTGGGATGCGGAGCTTATCGTCTTTCACGTCCTTGGTATTCCAAGTCGTGGCTTCAGCCCCTTTGTGACGGATGTGAGAACTGGTGAAATCATGGAGCCCGACCCAGACTATATCGAGTGGGTTAAGGAAGAGATGAAAAATACCTATGACAAATTGCTGGCTGACAGCGAAAATTCACGTATAGAGGCCGCTGTCGGCGTTCCCTACCGTGAAATTTTAAGAAAGGCCCGCAAGGAGAACGTCGATCTGATCATCATGGGCGCCCATACCCGCCAAGAGGATGTCGGCGCCACCCGTTACCGTAGCATCGTCGGCAGTACCATGCAAAAGGTTGCCAAATCCGCCCGCTGCCCGGTGGTGATTATCAGCCGGCCATGCACGACCTGCTGGAAACTGTTTTCCAACATCGTTTTTGGAACCGATTTTTCCAAAGCGGCTGATTATGCCTATCGGTGGGCCTATAATCTAGCCAAAGAAGTTGGAGCCAAACTCCACCTTTTCCATGCCTGCGATATTAACACATCCGCCGCCGGAGTAGTGATGGGACAGGAAGAGATAGAACATCAGCTAAAAGAAGCTAAAGCAAAGATGGAAGCGCGCTATGTGTCCAAAATGAACGGTTATGACAATTATGACATCGAAGTTCGTGAAGGTACGCCTTACATTGAAATCCTAAAGCTTGCCCGTGAGAGAGCAGGTGATCTGATTGTCATGGCGCACCACACCCGAGAAATTGATCCGGAAAAAGCGGCACTTGGAAGCACGGTTGAGCAGGTGGTTTTGCGATCTGCCTGCCCGGTGGCAAGTGTCAATCATCCGGACAAGGTGGTTGATCTGTAATCACCGCCGTTGGCAACACCATCTGCCGAAGATGGAGCGTTTAGATGAAGAAGAAAACAGTGCTGATCGTAGAAGATGAATTGGATATGAGAATATTCATTTCCACCCTGCTTGAAACCAGCGGATACCAGCCGCTGATGACAAGGGATGGGAACGAAGGCCTGCGCACGGCCAAGGATGTTTTGCCTGATCTGATCATTTTAGATGTCATGATGCCCGGAGAAGGCGGGGTTCAGATGTTTCGACAGCTTAAAACCGATGATACCTTGTGTCATATACCGGTTATCATGCTTTCAGCCGTTGCTCAAAAAACATTTTCTCATTATTTAAATATGGTCAACGCACGTCTCAAAGATCCTATTCCGGATCCGGATGCCTACATAGAAAAGCCGCCGGAAGCCGAAGATTTACTGAAGATGACCGCTTCGCTGATCGGCTAGCCGATTGGATTTTTAAACCCTTTTCAGCGCCGCCGCTGGCCTGAAAAGTTTACCCGCCTCAAGAGGGCGACCAGTTTGATCAAATGAAATCTCTCCGCGGCAAGCCGCGAAGTATCATGTTGTTAGGATTTAACTCACTATTATCGCAGCAATCTGCGGGAAATAAAACCCAGGAGAGATTGAAGATTAACCAAGCAATGCGGGAGTTGAGTCAATGCCTACCAAAAATGACTGGGATTGGGAGCTAGGTCACCGCGAAATTACGAATGTCGCGCAGTGGCAACATCAGTATAACTGGGTTGAGGAACCTTATGTAAGTCCTAACGGAGAAAACCTGGCGGCCATCGTTAACCTGGCGGAAGGGGAGTTCAATGTCTGCGTTAACGGCGATACTTGGGAGACGGCTTTTGAAAAAATATGGAATCTGCGGTTCGGTCCTGACGGACGTCTGACCGCATTGGTGTCCGAAATGGGAGAATGGACCGTTGCCGTGGACGGCACCGCCTGGGACAATAAATACGGCTATGTGTGGAACTTGTTGTTCAGTCCTGACGGGAAAAATATCGCCGTGGCGTTTCAGCAGGATATGGCCTACGGCATGGCCTTAAATGATGTCGCCTGGACGCAAACCTTTTCCAATATGACGAATCCTACCTTAAGTCCTGATGGAATAAATACCGCAGCATCCGTTCAGGTGGTGGATTTCGGTGAAGGCGAAATCCATAAATTCCAGGAGGGCGCCTTCACCGCTGCCTTAAACGGTAAACCCTGGGATGCTCAGTTTGTCAATGTCTGGAAAATGGCCGTGAGTCCGGATGGTCAGCAGCTAGCTGCCGAGGTGCGGCTAAACCTCTATGATTATACGATAGCCGTCAATGGTGCGCCCTGGGAGCGCACCTTTGGCTGTGTCTGGGAGCCAATCTTTCACCCACGCAGCGGGGCGGTGCTGGCGCCGGTCAGACATGAAGGCAAGTGGCACCTGGCACAGGACGGTCAGATTATTTGGGATCAAAAATTTTTCCAACTCTGGCACCCGATGGTCAGCCCAAACGGTACTAAACTGGCAGCCATCGTTGCTCCCAAATACGGCAAATGGACCATTGCGGTTGACGGCAATCCCTGGTCGGCCAACTTTGGCGACTTATTGACGGACGCTGTATTCAGTCCGGACGGCAATCGTCTAGCGGCGGTCGCCAAAGGCGATGAGCGATATATGATTGTGGTTGATGACAACGTTTGGCGGAACACCTTTGATATGGCCTGGCGGCCGGTCTTCAGCCCTGGCAGCAGTGAGGTCGCCGTCAAGATCGAAAAAAATGGTAAATACAGCATCGCCATAAACGATCGCCTGTGGGATCAGGAATGCGATGCGATTTGGGATCCGGTGTTCAGTCCCGAAGGCGATAAAATTCTTCTCAAGACCTTGCAGGGTGACGTGTATACGCGGCGCGTTATATCCATAGAAGATATTTTGGGCTAAAAAGGGGGATTCATGCACAGTCTGTACAATTTTGTAAGCGGCCCGTTGGTCTGGTTGGCGTTTATTATTTTTATCGGCGGCAGCATTTACCGCTTGATCAGATTGATCAGCTTGGTCCACAAGAAAGAACCATTCATTTATTCATACATGAGCTTGAAATACGGTTTGCGCTCTATTCTGCGGTGGAGCACCCCGTTTGCCACTGAAAATATGAGAAAACATCCCGCACTGACCATTGTCGCCTTTGCATTTCACATCTGTCTGATATTAACCCCGATTTTTTTGTTGGCCCATGTAATGCTGGTTGATGAATCCTGGAACCTCAGCTGGTGGACCCTGCCGGACGGTGCCGCTGAAATCATGACCTTGATTGTGATTGCAGGTTGTGTGTTTTTCCTGGTACGTCGGTTAGTAAATCCGGAAGTTAAATATGTCACGTCTGCTTCGGACTTCATCATCCTGGCGATTGTCGCGGCACCTTTTATTACCGGTTTGATCGCATATTACCAGTGGTTTGGATACCAGTTTTTTATGATCCTTCATATCCTTTCAGGAGAAATCATGCTGGTGGCTATTCCGTTTACCCGTTTGAGTCACATGTGGTTTGCCCCCCTGACCCGCGCTTACATGGGCTCTGAATTCGGAGGAATCAGACATGCCAGAGATTGGTAACTTAGGAGGTTAGCATAATTGATGGTTTTTCTGAAATCCAAGCCACTGAAATTTTGTTTGAAGTTGTTCATCGCTGATTAGACAATCGAAATCGAATCTGCAAGAAAAGGAATTTGGAAAATGGCCGAACCTGCCAAACAAGTCAAAAAAAAGATAGAGGACAAAGGTCTCTCCATCGGTGCCCAGCATCTTTCCACAGAACGGATCGAAAAAGTGATCAATAGAGTTTTAAAAGGCGAGGCCGGCGCACGCCTGAAAGCTTATGTTGATACGTGTATCCACTGCGGCCTGTGTTCGGATGCCTGCCACTATTACCTTTCCCATGATAAGGATCCTCGATATTCTCCGGTCGGAAAAGTAAAGCAGACGCTATGGAAAATGTTGAAAAAAAAAGGGAAGGTCGATGCCGAATTCATCAAAAAATCTTCAGAAATTGCTTCGACGGAATGCAATGCCTGTAAACGATGTGCCATGTATTGTCCCTTTGGAATAGACATTGCCTATCTGATGCTTACCGTTCGCCGAATCTGTCATCTGCTCGGCGTAACACCCTTGTACATTCAGGATACGGCCCACAGTCAT
>JASFFJ010000622.1:0-4853 GCA_050124355.1 Desulfobacterales bacterium
AAAGTTGCGTTGACCGGCCTGCTTATTTACGGGTGGAATCCGCTACTGATCAAGGAAGTCTATAATTCCTGCCACCTGGATGCCCTGATGCTGCCACTCATGTTGGCTGCTATGGCAGCGATTCGTCAGGACAGGCCGATGACTGCTACCGCCCTTCTTGGTACGGCCACTGGCATTAAAATCTGGCCAATGCTCCTGATGCCGATAATTTGGCGCCGCTTGACGGGACGGTTTCGGGTATTGATCGGCTCTCTGACGCTCTTTACCGTCTGTTTGGCGGCAGCCTTGCTACCAATGGTGCTCAGCGGGCTGAATCGGACGTCGGGATTGGCGGCCTACAGCCGTTACTGGGAAATGAATGACGCCCTTTACACTCTGTTGGCCTGGGGCGTCGACGGAATGGCCCACCTACTTCAGCTGCCGCCGGCATTTGCCGCATTGATGCCGCGACTGGTAGCAGCTTTTGTTGTGGCCGGGGGAGTCGGATGCCTGGCTTGGCGTCGGGACATGGCGGTCGAACAGCAATTTCTGGTGGCCACGACCCTTTTGTTTATGCTAAGCCCCACCCAATTCCCCTGGTATTATCTTTGGCTGCTCCCCTTTCTGGCAATGCATCCCCATCCGGCCCTGATCCTCTATACGGCCCTGCTCCCGATCTACTACCTGCGGCCGCTCATGGTTCATTACGGCCAAGGCGATTTCTTCGACCAAGTTGTTGTGTGGGTTCAACATGGACCCGTAATCGTCTGGTTGACCAGAGATTGGGTTGTGCGCCCGGGGGGGCAGACCACATTCAAGAACGTTTCGTGAACGGGCGTTCACTACGATTTCATGGGATAGCCCTTTGCTTTCCAGCCATCTATTCCACCTTTCAAAGCCATGACGTTACTAAAGCCCTTTTCGCTGTATTGGACTGCCAAACTGGCAGAGGTGCCCTCATCTGGTCACCCGCAGTAGAAAATGATCTGGGTGTCCTTGGACAACGATGCCAGGCGTGCGTCCAATTCGCTCTTTGTCAAAGCGCCCTCAAGCAGTTTTGACTTGCAACTGTCATCACCGTAGGAACAGACCAGCACTGCCTGGCCGGATTCTACCAGTTGGCGCGCATCTTCGGGGCTGATCCGCTCGACCGCCTTATCCGCTTTGGTGTTGCTGGCCCAAGAGGTGGTAACTAAGATCGTTGTCAGACTCAACACAAACACCAGCAGACAGAAGGTTTTAAAAGTTTTGCTTACCATTACGGCCTCCTTTTTTTGGGGTTGGAGATAATAATGAATTCAGTGGATAATCTTTTTTCAACCCACCGAATCTAGATCACAACATCGATCCGATGATCTGAAAGTATCCCGGATACCAAACGATTTTTCATGGATTATTAACGATCCGATGTAATTTATGCAAGTGACAAAATACAATGACATCACTATACTTGTCATGTTCTATATGCTTGTCAACGAAAACTCTAAAAATTAACACAAACCAAACAATAAATTGGGAAAGGACGATGTCGAGAGCCTCGTCAATGGTGTCTACAAATTATAGTAAGGCGCGTTTGGGAGAAAATTAGTAAAGCTCAGGCCTCCGATTGGGTAAAAAATAGCGCATCCGGTGTCCTCGAACAGCTTCCAGGGCGTCGGCTTTCAGGTTTGCAATAATCATATCGTCTTTGTCCCCGATGTTCTTTTCGATGACTTCTCCGGACGGATCGATAATGACCGCCACCCCGGGAAAGTGCAGTCCGCTATGATTGTCTCCAACCTGGTTGCAGGCGACGATAAAGGTGCTGTTATCAAACGCCCTGGCGGTCAGATGTCGCATCCATGAATTGAACTTATCAGCCGGTGTTCCCCGGGGAGAGGCGTGAGGTATAAAGATGATATCGGCACCCGCAACCGCCATACGGGTGGAAAGCTCTGGGAAATGGGCATCGTAGCAAAGCTGAATCCCAAATTTAACCGCTTGCACCTCAAATAAGGGGACTGAATTTCCGGGAGAAAAAATATTGCGCTCCGGCGGTGCGATGTGAATTTTTCGATAGATACCTGAAATGGTTTGCGGTGTGACGACCAGGTGACTGGCGTAGACACGGCCTTTTTTATCGATTTCGGCCATACCTGCCAGGATGACGATTTGATTCTCATTTGCCATTTGTAAAAGACGCTCACCGATGCGACCCGGAATCGTGACGGCGCAGATGTTCACCTCCGGTTTTGTGCTGTAACCGGTAACATTCAATTCCGGAAAACAGATGAGGTTCACACCATTTGTCCTGGCCTTCTGAATCCATGAGATCATCCTGTCCAAGTTGCGGTTGACCTGGTTGACTGCTGAATTGAACGTTACGGCTGCAATGCGGAAGTCCCTCATGGCTGTAAACTGGTTGATTAAGCAAATTTGGTCGATTGGGTTAATTGAGTTGCTTGAATGTGTTTATGTGCACGACGCATTATGCCGAGCATGAGTATAAAACAGAAGGTAAGGGGCTCAAGGCACACGGCAAAAGGCAGGGGTCTATCGCATAGTTTGGAAAGTCCATGATGAAGGTTTAAATCTACTATCCGAAATCGAATAATTCCGCTTTGCGTACCCCCCAGTCCGACTCAGATATTGCCTCCCAGCTTGCCCACCTTTTTTACTTTACGCCGTGCACTTTATCTTTTGCCCTATGCCCGAAACCCCTCTTACCCGGAACCCGCAACACGAATCCCGTACCTCGCACCCCGTCATACATCAAATTGGGCGCGTATCTTAAACACTTTTGTGGCCGGCAGATTAAGAATATCGATGATACCGGTTTCTTCAGCAATTTGTCTCAGATTTTTATTGATCTCTTCCATCGATGGCGCAATAAACGTGAACCAGACATTGTATGTATTGTCGCGCTGGTAATTGTGGGTAACCCCGGGGTAGCGATTCACGACCTCGGCAAATTGGTCAATTTTATCTGCGGGCACCCTGGCGGCACACAGCGTGCTGACAAAACCGAGCTTTCCGGGCACGAAATTCCCGCCAATGCGCCGAATAATACCGGTTTTTTTTAATCGCAAAACCCGTTCCAGCACCTCTTCTTCCGTCAAATCCAAGTCTTCGGCCAACACAAGATAGGGGCGTGAGGCAATCGGAAAATTCGATTGGATCCGATTTATAATGGCTTTATCGATTTCGTCTAGTTCTTGCATACGATTCTCTTTGATCCAAGCTATTTCACAAAGTGTTCCGCCACGATGCGCACATCCACCTTCCGGCTTCGAGGACCGTCAAATTCACAGAAAAAAATGCCTTGCCAGGTGCCTAGTATCAATCGACCATTTTCGATGGCAATCAACTCTGATGACCCCACCAGCGTTGACTTGATATGTGCCGGGGAGTTGCCTTCCAGATGACGGTAGTTTGCTTCCCAGGGGATGATCTGATTTAAGACCATCAGGATGTCCGATTTTACACTGGGATCTGCACTCTCATTGATGGTTACCGCCGCCGTGGTGTGCGGTACGTATATCATGCAGCGCCCTTCATCGGTCCCCGATTTTTGGATGAGTTGATTGATATCTGAGGTAATATCAACAAATTCAGTCCTTTTCCGTGTTTTAACCGATAGAATCATGGCGACCTCCAAAAAAATTGAATATTGATGATTGAAAATTGAAGATTTGTGGATGTCGCTCCCAGCCACCGTAGCCTGTCTACTCCGCCGCATTTAGGACGGCTACGAAAGCCGGATTGGCTGTTATGGCGAAGTCGGCTCGCTCTGTCTTTATTGAGTTTTTTTAACTTGGAATTCCCCGCTCCTTGGAGCGAGGGATGAATTACAAATCCGATAAAATCCTTATCATTTGCGAAGCGTAGCGAAGCCGAAGTGATACCCCGCAGCTTGCTGCGGGGAGAGTTCATTTATCGGATCCCGCCGAAGGCGGACCTTAAATATTCAATCTTCAATCGACAATCTTCAATTAATAGTATTTGTGCTTTGCTGAGACATTCATTCCTCTACAGCATGTTGTCTGATAACTCCCACTAAGGGCCTAAAAAAAGGCCCTGCCTGTTAAGCAGAGCCTTTGCTTGAACAAAATAATCGATCCCAATGGTGATTAGACGCAACCCGTCGGTTTTGGAAGACCGGCCATCTTACAGGCTCCCTTCCCGGGACCTGACGGAAATAGCTCATAAATATGCTTTAATTTGAAACCGGTAACTTTGGAAAGAACCCGCACCATCGGTGCTATTCCGTTTTTCTCGTAGTAATCGCGCAGAACGTCGATTACCTTCTGGTGTTCATCATTGAGTTCTTCAATACCTTCTTCTTTTTTTACCCATTGGACCCACTCTTGGCTCCAATTCTCGTAAGAATCGATAAACCCGTCTTCGTCGACCGTGAAATTTTTACCCATGAATTCTACTGTTGGCATTTAATCATCCTCCTTGTAGTATTTTATATTTTGTTTAGGCCGTCAGCCTGTTGAGATCGTTTTAAAAGGTTCCTTTTATATGAATGAATTGCCTTTGTCAATATTAAAATGTCTAATATTCTTTTGGGGTTTTATTCAACTGCTCAAGGGTAAATACCGGACCGTCTTTACACACAAATTCTCGACCGATATTGCATCGGCCACACATACCGATGCCGCATTTCATACGATTTTCAAGGGACATAATAATTTTATCCTCGGAATAGCCGAGCTTGTCCAGCACTGGCTGGGTAAATTTAATCATGATCGGCGGTCCGCAAATGATTGCATAGGTATCATTATCTGCGGTCGGCGCTTTCTGTTCGGTGATGGTCGGAACAAAGCCGGTATGATACTTCCAGTTCGGATCATCGGTACTATCCACTGTGATGTGCATATTGATGTCGT
>JASFFJ010000623.1:0-4851 GCA_050124355.1 Desulfobacterales bacterium
CGCGCCGGCTTGGATCTGGGCGTCAGACGCATCGATGTCGGGATCGGCGGCAGCGCTACCAATGACGGCGGCATCGGTATGGCCCAGGCCCTTGGAGTCCGGTTTCTGGATAAGGACGGCAAGGAATTGAAGGGTATTGGCGCCTCCCTTGGGGCCATTGCCAGAATTGATCTCTCTGGGCTGGATCCACGGGTTAAAGAAACCACCTTCGAGGCGGTCTGCGATGTGGATAATCCCCTCTGTGGACCCGAAGGGGCGGCGGCCGTTTATGGGCCCCAAAAAGGGGCCAGTCCTGCACAGGTGAAAGCGCTCGATCGAGGACTTGCCAATCTTGCCGGATTAATTCAGAAACAAATGGGACTGGATGTAATCGACATGCCCGGCGCCGGCGCGGCCGGTGGGCTTGGCGCCGGCCTGCACGCTTTTCTTGGTGCGAGGCTCTGTAGAGGAATTGATCTCATTTTTGAGCTCGTCGATCTGAATAAAAAGCTGATAGGAGCTGACTTAGCACTCACAGGGGAAGGGCAAATCGACTTTCAGACGGTTTTTGGCAAAGCCCCCGGGGGTGTGGGAGCTGCTGCCAAAGCACAGGGAATTCCCTGTTTTGCCATCGCCGGCGCTGTCGGCGAAGAGCTAGGGGATCTGCATGCAATCGGGATCAATGCTGTGTTCAGTCTCTGTCCCCGTCCCATAACCCTCGAAGCGTCCATCAAAAACGCCAAAGAAAATTTGACTAGATTCACCCAACAGGCCTTCCGCGCCTTTCTAGCCGCTCGAAATCCATGATGGTGGGTCATCATTGAACATGTTTATATAAGCACTTAGCACCACTAAGAAAATTTAGGGGTCAAGTATTCGTTTGACTTTTTAAAATAACGCTCTCAATCTAAGTCAATAGTGTGCTTGACCCCAAATCCCTAAGTTGGATAAAACAAAAAACCCGGAATTCGATTGAAATCGATCCGGGCTATGGTTTTCGTCGTTTTTAATTCAATTTTTCAGGGTTACACAAATTGTTCTCAGCCACTGCACTTCGCCCGCAGTTTTTGCAAAAGAATTGGGCCGGCTGAATCAGTTTTTTGAAATTTTCCATGTTGGATTCGATATATCCTTCTTCCTGTAACGCGCACAAGGTTTTATCTTCAGTATTACTCATGGTTTTCTCCTTTCTGTTATTATATGTTGTCATTATTAAGGCCTGAATTGTGGCCGATCATGTCTTCTTTAATTCAAACACCAGTCTCATCGTCAGCTATATTTGTATTAATTCAAAAGTCATCTTCGTATACTCCATACAATCAAAAATGACAAACTCGTAAAGAGCCAATTTTTACTCGTTAGCGTCATTCCGGCGAAAGTCGGAATCCAGTAATATCGACACGTTCTGGATGCCGGATCAAGTCCGGCATGACGATTTGATGACTTTTTACGAAACCATCAAAAATAATCATCGAATATGAACTACCCGATCCTTATATGTAGCTCACCTGATATGTGGCTTACTTGGACTTTTTTTGCCCCCAAACAGCATAGATGGGGTCCGAATACCAGATATCCGGAAAGTACTTGTCATCGTGTGGCCGCGGCAGGCCCCTGAGTGAATAGGTTTGAAGATTTTCAAATTCACCTGAACGAATAAAGAACTCCAGTACCAGACCCATGCGCTCAAACTCGTGCAGCTCTTTCCAAATGCTGATAGCCTTGGTTGGGAACCAACGATTAGAGAAGGTTAGCACGAAATAGCCATCAGGTTGCAAAATCCGCCCAACCTCTACAAACACAGCCAGGGGATCGATCAGGTATTCAACCGATAGCGAGCAGATCACGGCATCAAAGATATTTGACTCAAATGGCAGCTTGGAATTCAGATTGAGGTCCTGAACCACCGCTTCGGTTAGCTGGGGATTTTTTTTGAGTTCGTTCTCGTTGAGGCCGAGACCGACGACACGTTTGAGATTCAGGCTTTCCGGAAGATGTGATTTCCAGCTGCTCATCAAGTCCAATACCTGCATATCGTCTGTCAAAAATCGCCCGTAGGTATTTTTGACCATTTCAACGGCGGTAGTGTCGATATGTTGCACATATCGCGGCTTTGCGTAAAACAAGGCATCGGGAGTTTCGTCTTCTTTAGTGAATGCCCCGGGAGAAAAATACTCCGATTGGCCGCCCTGCCAGCGTGCCTGCATTCCGGGACCGCTTGTCAGCAACTCCATCCAGTCAACACTGCTGCCGCCGCGTTCAATTGATTTCGCCTCTACCTTTCCGATGACGGCACTGAGTGCCAGATCCCTTCCCGACAAAGGGTGATTGAGATCCATCGTCAAGTTTCCGTTGTTAATTTCAACACACCTACAAGGCTGGATGTTGGCACTAAACACCCCGCTGACACCCTTCAATAGACCCCTGGGGTAGAACCTTCCGACGCCGGGCGCCGAAATTCCTTGTCTCGCTGAATCCTGTTCAAATTGATCTCGATTGATTTTTACCAGGCTGTTCTTATCGAAGGGGGGTAAAATTTCACCAGCTTTTAGATTTACTTCAAACCGTTCGCCGGCTTGCCGGCCAGTTATGTGGTCACGCAGATTCGGCGGAAAAAAATCGCGCCAGATGTTTATTCGGCTGGCCTGGTAACCATCAGTATGTCTGGCAAATTCGCTCTTCCACTTCAGATGAAAAATCATATCCACCATACTATCAGAGTCTATTCGCATCAGCTCCATCGCCTCTTTCCTTTCCACTCAACTACAACGTCATTTCATATGTCATATTTTATAATGGTTCGACCAAGGCCAGCCGAATCAGGTTAGCAGTGAAATACAATGAAGTGTATCTTTAGATGAAGTAACGTAAGTATAATAATGAGAACCGCAATAGGAGAGTTATTGCAGCCTAGTGGTAGGTATAAACCATTATTCAGAAATGGACAGTAGACAGGAGCGAAGGTTGGGTCGCTTATTCCGCAGACAGAATTAAACCCGCAGACTATTGATGAACTCGTAAAAAGTCAATTTTCACGCTTTCTTGTCATTCCGGCGGGACCTGTGCCGGACTCGATCCGTTAGCCGGAATCCAGTAAATTAAGCATTTTCTGGATGCCGGATTAAATCCGGCATTACGAATCGAGGTTTTTTACGAAACCATCATTATGGGAAAATAAACTGACATCGCTTCTCAAATAGGATAGCATAGCAGCTATCGTCCAGACTCTCAGGTTTCCCGGCACGAAAATTTGAACCCCCTCCCGGTAGTTCACAAAGCTGGCGTTGGGCGCGCCAACATGACCAGGGAATGCTTTAAAATTCCCCGTTCCATCCACCGGAACGGCAGTCATATTCAGATGCATCCCTCAGGGTTCGCCCTTGAGTGAAGGACACATTGCAGAGCCACCCTGAACACCCACAGCGCCGTAGACGAAACATTCACGGGACTGACCTGGAGAAAACAACCCGCCCCTGCAGGTGTCGACAATGCGGCACGGCGTAATGGGTGTGTAGGTGGAATCTACTGGGAGATAGACATCAGGTAGGAGCGAAGGTTGGTGCGCGTATTTCGCAGGCCGAATTTGACCCGCAGATTCTTGCGGTGGAAATTGACAGTGGTTTCGGAAACATTGAGCACATTGGCGATTTCTTTGCTGGTTTTGCCGTCTTTGACCAGAGCGGCAACCTGCATCTCCTGGGGGGTCAGCAGTATTCTGGCATTGGCAAACCGCTGTAAAAGGGGAGATATAATATCCTGCAGATGGGTGTCGATAATTTCCACCAGGGTCTTGTCCTTGGGCCTCAGTCGGGAATTCTTTAACTTCTCAACATAGGGTAAAACCAGATCCTTGACATTGTTGAGTACTTTTTTTTCTAGCTCGAGTTTATCTTCCTCGCGCTGCTTTAGCAGCACTTTCATGGCGATATTGGTTTCCTCGAGACTCTGCTTTTGTTCGATCAGTGCTTCCTGACTTTTTCGCAGGGCTTCTTCGGTCAGCTTTAGGGCCGTGATTTCCTGATGACTGGCAACCACCCGTATGGGGCCGGGCCCGGACATACGAATCGCCCGCATATAGTACCAGTGGGGGCCGTCTTCTGAATGACATGGATAGTCGAATAGAAATTCTTCCAACTCACCCCGTGTCACCGCTCGAATTCCTTCGGCAACCTTGCCGGCATCTTCAGATTCGTTTCCTTTGGTTGCATCACAAACGGCAAGATAGTTGATCCCCCTGTCGTCATAATCTTCCGGCATGCCGCTTTTAATGGCATAGTTTCGCCAGGCGGTATTGGTTTCAAGAATAACACCGTTTTCATCCAAAATGGCAATGTGAGCAGACAGGGAGTTGAGAACGGTTCTGGCCAGCTCATCGGTAAACAGGCTGCTGTCGTCGTTTTCTTTCTGCGATCGATCGTTCATCATTGAAGGCCTCTATGGATGTTGGTGGATGACCGGTTCTGGGTTCTGGGTTCAAAGGTTATCATACCTTGATCTTGCCTGTGCTCCAACATGCCACCTCGGCTGCCCACTCTCACCCATTGTGCAAAATAGCCACCACTGCTATACATTCGAAATTATATTAAATTATTGTTTTTAGCACCCCTTTAACCCGGAACCCTGAACGCTAAACCCTCGATCCGGGTATACCATACAGATGTTTCTTTTAACAAGGATATCTAAAAAAAAAACAGAAATATTCCTATGGTGACATTATCTACCAAAAAAAATTTCATCCCCGATTGACCCCAAATGTTATCAATCTGACGTTTTACCGATTGCTTGTTGAAATTTTATTTTTCTTGGATTATATTGACGTCGTCAAACCAGTTTTTATCATTGGTTTCAGCAGATCAGATTGATTTTCTCCAT
>JASFFJ010000624.1:0-4851 GCA_050124355.1 Desulfobacterales bacterium
CGTTGGGATATTTTTTTTCGAACTCTTCGAGTGAAAGCGTCAGCCACTTCATGTTGGGATCATTGGAGCCGATATGGGAAACCATCACGAAGCGGTACTGCTTGTCCGCGGCCAGGGCAGGCTGCAATGAACATGCTAGGGCGATAAAAACCGCCACAACCGCAATCGCACAAATACGATTGAATCTAAGATTGGTGTTTTTTTTCATTTTTAGCTCCTTTCTTTGGGGATTGAGATATGCATGACAACTTTGGAATTTACTGCTTTTCAGCGGTTCACCTCCTCTCTTGTTTATTCTATTTTTACCACAACTCTCTTCTTATAAGATGCTGTGGCTGCCATGGCAAGCTTTAGGCCGATCATTCCGTCAAAGGCGTTGACGGGAGATTCCTTGCCGTCGAGAACACCATCGACAAAAGCTGCGATTTCCAGTTCATAGGCTTTCTCAAACCTGCCCAGGCACCAGTTTGCCAGGTTATATGTCATACCCTGGCCATTTACCTTGACGAAGGGAGTTAACTGATGCTGTCCGATGTAGACACTGCTTTTGGTACCAATGACTTCAGTTCTAACATCATAGATATCGTTGGCATTACGGCTGATTTCAATGTCAGCGAGCGCATTGTTTGCGAATGTGATCAACATATGTCCCTGGTCGACATCATCCATTTCCTTCAGGTATTGATGTTTTAGTACAGCGCCCTGGGCGTAGATGCTGACGATTTCATCAGCCATGAGCCATCTGATACAGTCCAGGTCATGGATACCCATATCGACAAACAGTCCGCCGCTTTCAGGAACATAATGTTTTGGGGGGCCGTTGGGATCTCGCTGGCAGTCATGAATGTAAATGGGTTGGCCGATCTCACCGGCTTCAATCATCTGTTTCGCTGAAACATGTCCGGGATCAAATCGCCGCATAAAGCCGACCTGCAGATACGTGTTGGTAGAATTGACCTGCTCAAGAATCTTTTCTGCTTCATCGACGGTGTAAGTAATGGGTTTTTCAACGAAGATACTTTTGCCTGCAATTATCGTATCAACCAGAACCTTGTAGTGTTGTTTTGTGGGGGTAGCAATGACCACGCCTTGGATATCAGAGTCTTCAAGAATGTCGTGATAATCTTCATAAGCCTTCTCAACTCCAAAGTCGCGGACGGCTAAGTCTCTGGCTTCTTTTTTGGGATCAGCCACTGCCGACAGGTTGGCCCGGTTATTTCTCGCAAGGTTCATGGCATGCTGGTATCCCAAGCGTCCTACACCAATGACCCCGCAATTTAACTTTATCCTGTTGTTCATTTAAGACTCCTTGTTGCTGCAAGCAGGTCCGGAAGATTTGAATTTAAAGACTCTTTTTAATTTTTTGATTATTATCTAACATCTCTATTTCAAATTTAAATTGAAGATTAAGCGCTTTGTTATCCTTCGTCATTCGCTGTTCCTTGTTGGTTATTCGATTATTGCTGCTCAGACTTAATTTGCCAATTTGGCCACGATAAGTTTCGACTCATCCCGTCAGGTTGTTTACTCTATCTTTTGGACCAAGACGGTTAAACGGTCCCACCTATCGACCCTTCTAGGGTTGCAAGTTCTTGTCCACCGGCCATCATGTCCTGTAATTCTTCAGGGCTGATTTCGCCGCGTTTTGCGGTGCCAAGCGTCGTGCCCCGATTGAGCACTGTAAAGAGGTCTCCCACAGCCAGGGCATGGCGGACGTTGTGGGTGATGAATACCACGGCGATACCATCGTTGCGGACTTTGTCCACCGTGGCCAGGACATTCGAGGTTTGCCGTACGCCCAGGGCCGAGGTCGGTTCGTCCAGGATCAACACCTTGGCCCCAAAATACATCGCACGAGCAATGGCGACCGTTTGACGCTCACCGCCCGACAGCGTACCGACGGCCTGATTAGGGCCACGCAGATTGATGCCAAATTTGCGCATCTCCTCCATCGTCACTTCATTGGCATGCTGGCGGTCATAGAATGATACCGGGCCGATTTTTTTCACCGGCTCATTGCCCATGAAAAAATTGCGGCTGACCGACATCAGCGGAATCATGGCAAGGTCCTGATACACTGTGGCGATACCAGCCTTAATGGCGTCACGCGGGAATTCGAAGCGCATCGGCCGGCCTTCGAAATAGATCTCTCCGGCGGTTGGTTTGTAAACTCCCGACATGGTCTTGATCAAGGTCGATTTCCCGGCACCGTTGTCGCCCAGCAAGCAATGGCATTCGCCCGGTACTAGATCGAGCGACACGCCGCCAAGTGCAATCACCGGCCCGAAGTGTTTTTCGATATTTTTCATTTGAATAATCGGTTCAGTCATCTTACTTTTCCCCTGTGATCATGCGACGAATGTAGGTGTTCAGAATCACTGCCAGCAGCAGTATAACCCCCAAAAAGACGCGGAACAGTGAGCTTTCAGCACCCGAGAAGAATAACCCTTGTTGGACGACACCAAAGATGAGCGCCCCAAGTGCGGCGCCGATAACCGACCCGTAACCGCCGGTCAAAAGTGCACCGCCGATAACCACGCAGATAATCGCCTCAAATTCTTTCAGAATACCCCGGTCTGCCGCGGCCGAACCGAATTCCATTACCTGACAAATTGCAAAGACCGTTGCGCAAAATGCGGTAAACATGAACATCAGGATTTTCACGTAGTTGACCGGGACGCCGACGTAACGTGCGGCCAACTTGTCGCCGCCTGACGCAAAAATCCAGTTGCCAAATCTTGTACGTTTTAAAAGCACGTGACCAAAAATAATCAGAACGATAGCCCAGACAATCAGCATGGGTACACCTGCAACCACCGGCTGACCCAGGCGCGAGCCCCGGCTGAAGGTTTCCAATACACCAACATCTCCCAACCACTGGAAGAAATCTTTGAAGATCACGCCGCCAAAAACCGGTGCCAGCCAATCCCCTTCAGCCAAATCCCGGACGCCCCCAATGATGGTTTTGCGGGTTGTCAGGATTGATAACCAGATGGTTAACCCTCGCAGGATGTAAAGAAACGCAAGGGTCACGATAAAGCTGGGCAAACCGGTTTTAATCACCAGAAATCCGTTGACCGCCCCCAACCCCACGCAGAGTGCAAAAGTAATCAGGATCGACAACCAAATAGGCCAGCCCCATTGGACCGACAGAATAGCAACGATAATCCCGGCAAACCCGATCATCGACCCGACGGACAGGTCAAACTCTCCAGCGATCATCAATAAACAGGCCCCTACTGCAATAATTGCAAATTGCGCGGATACAATCGTCCAGTTCTGAACTCCCTCCGGTGAAAACATCCCGCTGTCACCGGCAACCAGAATAAAAAACACAAAAACAAGGATTGCGCCGCACATGGCACCGAGCTCGGGACGGATCATCGCTGCGCGAATCGTCGACACTTTCTTTACGCGTTCGTCAGTTGTCACTTCAGACATAATTTGCCTCCAAAATTTCTTTTTAATTGGACCAGGAGAGTCTAGATTGCTCTCCTGGTGAAGCGCTTAACGATACTCGCCGGCCAGTTTGGCAACCTTTTCGATGTTGGCTTTGGTGATAAACCCGGGTCCGGAGTTCACATTATGAGGAACCTGTACGCCATACCGGTTATAGAGAGATAGAAAAAGAACTGGCAGATAACCCTGCAAGTAGGGCTGTTGGTCGACTGCCCAATTCACAACACCGTCCTTGATGCCTTTGGCGATAGCGTCAGACATGTCAAATGTGCCGACATAGATTTCACCCGCCAGGCCTAATTCATCGAGTGCGGCGATCGTAGGATCGGTAGCGTTCGGACCACAGCCTAAAATCGCCTTAACATCTTTGTGGGAACGCATATATGCTTTTACACGGTTCTTGACCTCTCCAGGATCGATGCCCACATCAATCATGGCATCGCCCAGCTCGATGCCCAGGCCGTCAGCAAAGCCCCGGCAGCGTTCGGTCAGAGGTGCATTGTTGATCTGGTGGTTAACGCAAACAAAGTTGGTGATGCCGTCAGTTTTTGCACGCCGGCCGCCTGCAAGGCCTGCATCATATTCCGGTTGGCCGATGTGCAGCATTGCCCCCAGTTTGGCGGATTGCTCATGGGTACCGGAATTGACGGTAATCACCGGAATGCCCGTTCCCACAGCACTCCTGATCGGTTTGGAAAGCACGTCAAAGTCTGCAATGGTCACGATCATCCCATCCGGCTTAGACGCCACGGTTTGCTCAACGATGCGGGCCATATCAGCCAGATCGCCTGTGGGCGGGTTGCGCACATCCACGGTAACACCCAAATCTTTTTCAGCGTTTTTGATGGCATTCTTGATTACATTCCACCACGAATCTGAATCCGGTGAGTGATAGATGAAGACAAATTTTTCACCTTCGGCCATTGCTGGCGCAACAAATGTTCCCAGCGTCATTGTGGCGGCTATGGTAGCGACTGCTAAAATTTTGAAAATTACTCTCATCTTTATCCTCCTTTTCCGTTGAAGTAAATGAATCGAATAACTTGATAGATCGGCACCCTTGCGGTTACTTTACCAAAGGCGCGCCGCCTGATCCATTTGCCCTCCCTTGGCGCGATAGGGTTTCAATTATGGCATATCTTCTGTTTTGTGACTGCTTTAGTAATCGCAAACGAATGAATGAGTTAGTTATCAATTGAGAAGATATTTCCGCCGATCGTACCGACAATATCAACCCTAACGTTACAACCCGGGGGTCAATCCATCGTAACCACTTTACCGTCCGTGACCGCCGCGGTGGCCTTGATGGCCCACTCGACCGATTTGTAACCATCCTCCATCGTGACTTTGGGCGTGCCGCCTTGCTGGATACAATCGGCAAACGCCTGTATC